>JAQCFT010000326.1 GCA_027619545.1 Verrucomicrobiota bacterium
CACTGGCAGGTTCACAGCTTGGTGAAACATTCAGAGTGCAGCTTGGTGGGGTTGTGACAGGAAAGGATGGTTCTTCCAAATGGGCCTTTCAGACCAGGGATCAAGGTTTTTTGATCGATCCAGCCAGTGAGGAATCCAATTTGACGATCGGGAGTTTTATTCATGTGGTCGGCTGGCCCCGGTTGACCGATGAAGGTGTGCTGATCGAAGAGGCGCTGATCACCCCGGCTCAGGCTACATTTGAAGTGGTTGCCTTGTCGGACCGTGTCGTTCCGAAATTGGACTTTGATCATCTGCATCGCCTTGTAACACGTCAGGGACACTTGGTGGAAGTTACCTCGAACGCGAGCCGGTTGAACTTCCTCATCCAATCTTCAGGGGGACGCTTTGCGGCCACGCTGGATATCAGTGAGACGCCGGGGTTGACATCTTCTTCCTTCAATGTGGGTAGTTTTCTTGAGATCACGGGAGTGCTTCGTTCGGTTCCAAGAGACTCATCCATCGGTGAAGTCCCGACGCTGGTGTTGCGCAGTAAAGAAGACGTCAAGGTATTGGTGCCGCCCGATTGGTGGACTCCCCGGCGCATATTGATCGCCCTGGGAATCACGGGGCTGGTGGGGCTTGCCGCCATGACTTGGGGGATTGTTCTGAAGCGCAAGGTCCGACAGCAGACGGAGCATATCCGCGAAATGTTGGTGAAGGAACAGCAGGCGGAGGAGAAATACCATAACCTGTTTGAATCGGCGCTGGATCTTATTTTTATCACGGATGCTCAGGGGAGATTGGTGACGGCGAATCACTCCTTTCTGGATTTCTTTGGAACAGAACTGAAAACGGTTCAGGGGGAGTTGATCTTGAAGTGGATTGCCCCTCAGGATGTGGAAAAGGTGAAGCAGGCATTCAAGATGGGCAACGCGCAACAGACTGTTGCGGATGACGAAGGCCAGGTCATCGAAGTGGAATTGCTTCACCGCAACAGCGGGTACGCCTACGTCGAGCTTTCAATCCGTGGACTTGCACTGCAGGAAGGAGTGTTCGGTTACCAGGCGATTGCGCGTAACGTGGATGCTCGCAAACAATCTGAATTACGACTGATTCAATCGCGAGATTCTTATCGGGAAGCGCATGAGGCCAAGACGAACTTTCTGACAATGATGAGTCACGACCTCCGTACTCCCATGAACGGTGTGCTGGGAATGTCTCAATTGCTGCTTCAATCGAACTTGGATCCTGAACAAAGGGAGCAGGTGCGCACGATCTCCGCCGCCTCGGACGGAGTGCTGAAATTGATGTTGGACATGCTCGACATGTCACGACTGGAAACCAGCCGCTTGACCCTTGTCACGGAAAATGCCGATCTGGTCGCACTTGTGGATGAGGTGGCCACCACCGTGGTGGCCGAGGTGGATGTCAAACAGTTGGATCTGGTCGTCCTGAGCCAGCCCGGCATGTGCCGTTACGTGCTGACGGATGCTTCACGACTGAGACAGGTGTTGCTGAACCTGGTGACCAACGCCGTTAAATTCACGGATAAGGGAGGAATCGCCATTCGCATGAAAGGCAAGCAACTTCATGATGGCAACTGCCAGGTTCGATTTGAAGTTGAGGATTCCGGAATTCCTTTGCGGGAAGGGGACCGTGATCGACTATTCGAAGTGTTGACCAGAGCTGGAGGGGATGAACCGCGTCGGTTTGGCGGGGCCGGACTGGGCCTGAACCTTTCCAAGAGAATTGTGCATACAATGGGAGGCAGCATCGGTGCGGATGCGATTTCCGGAGACGGCTCTCTGTTTTGGGTTGAACTGCCATTCAAAAAGGGCGAATCGATCGAAAATGGCGGTACATTCACTGCCGGGAATGTGCCTCCTGTTGAAAATGTTCTACTCGTTTCCGACAGCCGGTTTGTAAAGGAATACTTTCTCCAACCATCCGTAGAGTCACGGCTGATTGTCGAGACATTGACGGTGGAGGATTTTAAAGAGGAGTTGAGAAGAGGGAAACCGTGGAAGGGAAAACCGTTTTCCACTCTGGTGGTTGATTGTCGCCTTTTGCCGACCGACTTGCTAAGTTCCTTGATCGACCTGTCAGATGCATGTTGGAGGTCAAACTTTCGCTGGGTGCTGATCGATTCCGCAAACCGGACAACCGTAGCCTCCTTGCCTTATCCGACGCGGAAGCCGCCTCTCAGACTGTTCAATCCACTGTCCGAAGCTTCCATGCGTCAGTTTTATGATCACATTGGTTCAGGGGAAGAGAAGACGGATCATTCCCTTGCAGATGCTGCAAGCATGCATGAAGAGCAAGTTGATGAACATAAGCGGTTGAAAAGTTCCTCACTCAGAGTGCTCGTCGTCGAGGATGACTCCATTAATCAAAAACTTCTCCAAATTTACCTCAGAAAGGCCGGCTGTGATGCAACGGTGGTTCCTGAAGGGGAATCCGCATTACAACAATTGGAATCCCATCCATTTGATGTCGTGCTGATGGATTGCAATATGGCTGGCATGGACGGAATGGAAACGACGCGACGCATCCGGTCCAACAGGAAATTTGATGACCTTGTCATCATCGCCACAACAGCCAATGCTTTGAAAGGTTACCGGGAAAAATGCCTTGAAATTGGAATGAACGATTTTTTGGTGAAACCCCTGAAACTGGATTTGTTAACGAAGAAATTGGCGAGGATCGCCACGCAACGCCTTCATCAGGCCGAATAAGTGTGTGCTTCCAGTGATCCTGTTTTAATCAAAATTCGGTAAATACTCCATGGACCTGATACATCGTCATCACAGAAGAACTTCGCCTGGTCCTTTCAATAATAGGAAATGCTTTTCGGACCTGGCCCTGGTCCGGGTCTTTGTTTTTGTTCTTGTTTCCGCATGCATTGTCCGGGGACAGGAATCACTGCATGAGAAGGAGGATTTGACCGCCGGGAAGGCCCTTTCCCTGGAATTGATCATGTCCGGCCAGGATTGGCTGGGGCGTCAGCCCGAGAATCCTTATTGGGGAGATGGGAGCCAATATTTTTATTATTCGCAGAAGCGTCCTGGAAGCACTGTTCGTGATTTGTACCGTGCCAGCGCCGTTGACAAGGCACAAGCGATACGTGTGACACCGAATCATGCCGCCGAAGCATCCGTAGCGGGTGGTGATTGGCGATATGACCCGAAGGAACAACGTTTCGTTGAAAAGGTTTACATCCGTGAAGGTGATGTTTATCACCGTGACTTGACTACCGGCGTCATCACCCAACTCACGCGAACCACTTCAACAGAACGTCAACCGTTGTTGTTAACCGATGGTTCGATCGGATTTCGTCGTGGGGATACTTTTTTGGTGCGTGATATCGGAACAGGATTGGAATATGAACCCTTTCCGTTCGTGTTTAAAAAATCTCCTGATGAACAAAAACTGGATGAGGAGAAAAAGGCAACGTTGCTGGCACGGAACGAGGAAAGGCTCTTTGACATCATTAAGGACAGTGAAAGAGACGGGAACTTGCAGGAAGTTGAACAACAGCTCAAGGACAAGGAAGATCCCGCTCTGACAGGGACGCCGTTTTATCTAGGTGATGAATTCGAATTGGGATCAGCGACCATGAGTCCTTCGGGGAACCATTTGGCCCTGGTATTGCTGCCCAAAAAGCGTCCGAAACCTTCCCAAACCAAAATGCCTTCCTGGGTAACCCATAGTGGAGAAATTGAAACCCGCGATGTGCGATCCAGGGTCGGAACCGTGAAACCCTACCATTCCAAGCTGATGCTGCTCAACCGGGATACGCGGACGGTGGTTGAAGTTGTATTGGATGCGTTGACTGACATAGCCAAGGATCCGGTGGAGGATCTCAGGATGCTTGCGGAGAAACGGGCGAAGGATCGCAATAAACAATTCGAAAAACAAACCGGCCCGGTTGTTTCCAAAACCCTCGATGAATCACCTGATGATGAGGAGAAGCAGCCGGAGGAATCAAAAGGGAAAACCCTCCCGGCAGATTCTGAAAACAAACCGCGTGCTGTTGAGTTTCGTTCTTTGCTCTTTAATCAGGACGGTTCCGGCTTGATTTTTCAAGCAGTGTCGTTTGACAACAAGGATCGCTGGATTGTTTCCGTCGATTTGGAATCTGGTGATTGCCGAACCCTTCACCACCTGCATGATTCGGCCTGGATAAACTGGCGGCATAACGAATATGGCTGGTCGCGTGATGGCAGCCAGGTCTGGTATCAGTCGGAGGAAACCGGCTACGCGCATCTTTATCTGGTGGATGTAACATCCATTCATTCAGACGGGCATGACGGCCCCATGCTGGAGGCGAAAGCGCTTACGGAGGGGCGTTACATCGTGACAGAACCTCAGTTGTCCGTTGATGGGGAGCATGTCTATTTTAGAGCCAATCAAGAACATCCGGGGCAATACGAGATCTATCGAGTTGCATTGAAAAATGGTCAAGTGGAACAGATCACGAACCTTGGCGGCATGTCATCTGCCACGCTATCTCCCGATGGAACACAGTTGCTGATCACCCACTCGACGGCCGTCCGGCCTCCGGAGTTGTTTGTGCAACCCGCCCGGCCATCGGCTTCTGCGGAACAACGGACGGATACCGTCAGTGAAGCTTTCATGCGTCGATCCTGGATTGCTCCAAAACATGTTGAGGTGCCTTCGAGTCATGGAGCGCCTTCGATCCATTCGCGATTATATCTTCCTCCCGATACCTCCTTGAAAAAACGTCCTGCTGTTTTCTTTGTTCATGGAGCCGGTTACCTTCAGAACGCGCATAAGGGGTGGTCCGGTTATTCTCGTGAGTTCATGTTCCACTCCTTTCTGGCCGAGAAAGGTTTTGTGGTGCTTGATATGGACTATCGAGCTTCAGCCGGTTATGGGCGTGATTGGCGAACGGCGATCTATCGTCACATGGGATCAGTTGAGTTGGAAGATTTGCGTGACGGCGTAAACTGGCTGGTTGAGCATCATGACGTCGACCGTGATCAAATCGGTGTTTACGGTGGGTCCTATGGAGGCTTCCTGACCTTGATGGCTCTGTTTAACGAGCCCGACCTGTTCGCCGCAGGCGCCGCATTGCGGCCGGTTACGGATTGGGCGCATTACAACCATGGCTACACTTCCAGGATATTGAACACGCCCGAACTTGACCCTGAAGCTTACCGTCGGAGTTCCCCCATTGAGTTTGCCAGTGGATTGAGGAAGCCGCTGCTCATCTGCGCTCCCATGCTGGATGACAATGTTTTCTTTCAAGATAGTGTTCGTCTGGTTCAACGATTGATCGAACTTGAGAAGCAAAACTGGTGGATTGCTATTTATCCCGTCGAACCACACGGCTTCAAGGAGCCTTCGAGTTGGTTGGATGAATATCGTAGAATATGGGATCTGTTTGAACGGTATCTGATCGATTGATTCTGTTCAAAGTTCCGGGTGCGATTCAAACTGGAAGGAAAAGCACCCCAGCCAATTGGCGCAGGTAGGGACGCGCTGTCGCGCGTTCGGTTTTGTGTCCGTTCAACTCAGCAGACCTTCTTGGACCCCAACGCGCCCGCGGCTCCGCGCCAGCGGAGTCCTGCCCTGATTCAACGGTAAGGATGC
>JAQCFT010000327.1 GCA_027619545.1 Verrucomicrobiota bacterium
TTGATACCAACAACGTCCTCCGGTTTGACAAACATTTCCCAAGCCTCGGCAACATCCTCTTTCAAGGCGTAGGCTTTCAACAAATCATCGAACATCCTGCGCACGACATCTGTTTTGGCCTGAAACCGGGCCACCGCCTGCTCATCCCGCACGGCCAGGACAAGGGACTTTTTTTGAAGGTGCACGGGCGATGAAGCTTCGGAGGCGGTCGATTTGATCGGTGCATGGGTCGTCAACACCAGCATCAACATCCACAACATCAAAGCACAGCGATCCTTGGAAAACGTTGAGTTTCCTGCCCGGATGTCACTGTTTACACGTTCCGTCATTGCTTTTGAATTCTGTTTAGTGATAGTCTGAATCCTTTAAAGGGTCAACATTCGTCAGAGATGAATCCAAATTCAACAGTCATTCAATTTGTCAATCCATTCCGATCCACCGGTCCACGGTGGATGAACGGCATTCTGTTCACCCTGATGGCGGTCTTGATGCTGAGCGGTTGCACCCCTCCCTGGGCCGACGCCATGTTTGAAGGAAAGACGCAACTGGAGAAAGGTGAATTCAAGGACGCCATCAGTTCGTTCAAACAGGCCACCCGATTACAGCCTGAACTGGCCCGTGCCTGGAACTACCTTGGATTGGCCTACCATCAGGACAGGCAATTTGCAGAGGCAACAGCCGCCTATAACAAAGCCTACAACACTGACAACAATCTTGCGGAAGCTGTTTACAATATGGGATACCTTCGCCTTGAAACAGGCGTTTATGAGGACGCCATCCATTGGTTCAAAATTTACCAGATGCTGCGCCCCCAGTCCACTGCAGCCCTACCCTACCTGGCATTGGCGCACATTTCTCTCAACGAACTCGATGAAGCTCAGAAGCTTTATGACTTGATTCTCAGGCAAGAGCCAAACGATCCCAAAGCTTATAATGGTATGGGATTGATCCAGCAACGGAAGGGCAATCCCAGAGAATCATACAACTACTTCCATACCGCCCTGGAACGTGATCCGGAATATACCCCCGCCATGTGGAACCAGGGCATCATCGCTTATCCGGCATTGCAACGCCCGGATCTGGCTGTCAACAAGATGCGCCGTTTCACATACAAGGCGCCTCAATCCCCTCTTGCCCCAATCGCAAAAAGCATTGCGGAAGATATCGAAGCCCGTCTGTTCAAGAAACCGGAACCGATCGTCGAAGCTCCGCCTGCGGAACAACCCAAAGAACTGGGTGGAAAGACCACCGAGGAGATAGTTGCTCACAAAGTGGAAGAAACAACGCCCGCAGAGGAACCAACTCCTGCAAAAAAGGATGAAGAACCCACAACGCTGAAAACCGTTTCGGATCAGGAACCTGCGGAAGCATTGCCAAACAATGATATTCAACCCGTCGCTCCTGAAATCGAGAAACCTCAAATCACCCAAAGGGAAGTGGAAAACCCAAA
Source organism: Verrucomicrobiota bacterium (assembly GCA_027619545.1). Classification (GTDB taxonomy): domain Bacteria; phylum Verrucomicrobiota; class Verrucomicrobiia; order Limisphaerales; family AAA164-E04; genus AAA164-E04. Next base: position 1,451 of record JAQCFT010000327.1, read on the forward strand.
GCAGCCGGAAGTCAGGAAAACCACACCGGTGAAACCGCAAGAAAAGATTGAGACACCGACCGGCGAGCGCCCCACATCACAAACAAATGTGGTCATCAAAACGGACATTCCCAAAAAGGAGGAATCCAAACCAACCATCATCGTGGATATCCCCCGGACTGCCAACGACGATTCTCGTGCCTTCGTGGAAATGGAACGTCCCGTCATCGTTCCACCTTCGGAACCCGGCGTCACCCCCTTGCCTCAGGGAAGATCTTTCAAACCCTATCGGTATCTGCTGCCTGGAGCACCACTTGCCGGCAATCGTCAGGTGGCAGCCCCCTTGTTCGATCGGGCGAACAGGGCGCTCGAACGCTCGGATTACAATGAGGCCGTCACTCAATACGAACGAGCCATCTCAGCCGACCCTTCTTTCTTCGAAGCCTATTTCAACCTCGGCCTGGCCGCTCTGAGCGGAGGGAACGCTGAGAAGGCACTGCCCTCTTACGAATACGCTCTCGCCATCGACCCCCAGCATCGTGATTCCCGATACAACCTGGCTCTCGGCCTCATCCAGAAGGATCACTTGCGCGATGCCGCACGCGAATTGGAAACATTGCTGAAGGCCAATCCTGAGGACAAATCGGTAATCATGCGTCTGGGGGAACTTTACTCAGGACCGCTTCAGCGGCCGGTTCGCACACGAGAAGTCTATCAGCAATTGCTTAAAGCGGCTCCGACTCCGGATGAAGTGTCCACAGCCCGAAGCTGGCTGCACACCAATCCCTGACCCGTCATGAGCGGTTTTATCGGCCCCGAATTGGTGGAGCAAATCCGGCAGGCAAGCGACATTGTCGAAGTCATCACTTCTTACATTCCGCTGAAACGGGCCGGTGTGTCTTTCAAAGCAAGGTGCCCTTTTCACAATGAAAAGACGCCGAGCTTTCATGTCAACCCGCAACGTCAGACCTTTCATTGTTTCGGGTGCCATAAAGGCGGGGACGTGTTTACTTTCGTCCGCGAATACGAGAACCTGAGCTTCTATGAAGCCGCCGAACGACTGGCGGATCGGGCCAAGATTGCCATTGAGGTCGTCCAGGACCCCAAAGCCTCCGAAAAAGCCGAAGCAAAAAAAATTCTCCTGAAAATCCATGAGGAACTCGCCCACCGATGGCATACGCTGTTGTTGAACGACGCACAAGGCCTTCCAGGTCGTGATTACCTGAAATCCAGAGGCGTAACGGAGGAAGCCATCAAACGTTTTCAACTGGGATATGCACCTCTCTCCTGGGACGACACACTGCGCTGGAGTCGCAGCCGCAAATATGATCCGGACCTGATCGAAAAAGCAGGCCTGATTGTCCGTAAACAGGAGGGAAAGGACTTTTACGATCGCTTTCGAGGACGTCTCATGTTTCCCATTCATGACCCACAGGGCCGGGCCATCGGATTCAGCGGCCGTGTGGTGGAGGGAGATGAAAAAGGAGCCAAGTATGTCAATTCCCCCGAAACCCTTCTATTTCGCAAAAGCGAAGTGATTTATGGTCTCGACAAGGCAAAACGCGCCATTCTGGACGCCAAATCCGCCATCGTTTGCGAAGGTCAACTCGACCTCATCGCCTGCCACATGTCCGGTGTTGAAAACGTCGTCGCCCCCCAGGGCACCGCGCTCACAAAACGCCATGCCCAGATTGTCAAACGTTACGCCGACGAGATCGTCCTGTGTTTTGACTCCGATCAGGCGGGAACAAATGCCGCTCTACGCTCCATGGATGACTTGATCGAATCCGGTCTCAACCTGCGCGTGGCAAGTGTGCCCGCGCCGCATGATCCGGACAGCTATATCCGCGAACTCGGGGCTGATTCCTTCCGCCAACTGGTAGACAAGGCTGAAGGATTTTTTGACTTTCTATTGCAGAATCTTCGGAAGGCTCACCCTTCCGGCACCGACAAGGACCGTATGGCCATCGTTCATGAAATGGGAAAAGCCGTCACGAAGACGGGCCATGCCGTCATGATCGACACCTATGCCCAGAAGACGGCCCATTTGCTCAACGTCGATGTGGATTCCATTCGGGCAGAGTTCAAGCAAAGCCGAAGATCCCAACCCGAACCATCCGCTTTTGATGACGGACCTCCGATCGAAGACATCGACATACCCGAGGAACCCGTCGAGCCGTTGCCGGAATGTCCGGTGCAAGAATACTGGCTCATGAAACTGGTCCTGACTGAGGAAGAAGAAGAACCTCTGGAATGGTTGTTTGAACATTTGGATCTGCAATGGATCCGTCACCCGGTCGTGCGGGAAGTTTTGATCGCATCACTGGACGCACATGCGGAACACAAAAAACCCGATACAGGCACCATCCTCACCCAGTGCAGACGTGCGGGCGCCGATCGATTCATCACCGAAGCGGTAACCGAAGCCCGGGCCATACCCAGCAGGGATCGACAGTATGAAGAACTGGTTCGACGGTTGCGGGACAAATACATCGATCACGAAATCCTGATGAAGAAGAACCTTCTTTCATCCGAAGGGCTCAGTGATGACGACCAGATGGAAATCACCCGCGTCCTCATGGACCTCCGCCGATTGAAAACTGAACCGTTGGGACCGATTGCCGACTCATGAACGGCGTCTCAACACTGCAACGAGATTATCAGCCGCAAGCAAACCGGTGAGCACGGATTCCAAACCGTTGTAAACCACCTTCAGCGGTGTCAGCAAAGGCGATTTCTTCAATCGATTGGTCTTTTTCAGCAATTGAGCCCGTTCCGCATCCGGAACTTCTGACCTGGGGCGCAAGGCATCCTTGATCAGTACCACTGGATTGAAGTGCATACTCGTCACCTCTTCCACCTCCCAGCCACCGATCCGATGAACCATGCGCCGCAACGCACGGGCTGAAAAGTAATTCAAATGCTCCGCCATGATATACCGGTAACGACTTCCCAGGCAACGAATGGCCAGAGAATGCAAATTGGGAACCAGCAGGATGCAAATGCCATCCGGTTGTAGAAGGCTGGCCGCCTTGTGAAGAAATGCGTCAGGTTTCTCAACATGCTCCAACACAGCCCAAAAGGTGATGGCATCAAATCGCGGGCCGGAAGGTTCCCACTCCAGAAATGGTTCTCTGATCACATGGATTCCCTGACGCTCCGCCATGTTCAGAGCTCCTTGAGAAACATCCAGCCCCGTCAGGTCATAGGAACCGAACAAAGGCAGCCCTCGCAGGAATCCACCAGTGGAACAGCCCACATCCAGAATTCGCCCCGAAGGCACCCAACGACGAAAGAGTTTCCATTCGCGTTGGAACCGGATCGGATCGTAATCGGATTGAAGTTTATCTTCGGAAAGATAAAACGATTCGGTCCGGTCTTCATAAAACTCGCCATTGACGAAGGATATGGGCACTTCAGTAACATAAACCATACCGCAGGACTCACACTGCACAAAGCGTGTGTCCGCTTTCACCCATCTCTCAATCGATCGACTCTCCCTGCAAGCCGGGCAAGAGCGTTCGATCACCGAATGGGTTGCATCGATACCGTTTGTTTGTTTCGGTTTATCCATGGCTGCCAACTTGTGAAATCCGTTTGGTGCAGATTGTCCCAAGAAAAGCCAAAAGTCGCTCAAAAAATGTTAACATCCCGACGAATCTGTTTGCCTAAGCTCGACAAATCCACCAGCATACGATCACGTCTAAACCTAAACCAAAGAACCATCAAACAACGCGACGCCATCGCTGAATCAGAAACATATGAGCACACCCTCCGACACCCCATCCGAACCCATGGACAACCAGGTAATGGAAGAATGGGATGAATTTGTAAAGGAACGATATCCGGAACCACCCAAAACCAGTTCGGCAGCCGAAGACCCTACTGATTTCAACCCGACCGATCCCAACAAAAAGGAGGAAGCATTCCGTAACTACGCGGAAACCGTGCGCCCGAGCGTCCGCAGGTTCTACGAAGAAAACCACACGAAGCAAACCTACGACTTCGTGCGGGAAAAGAAGGGAACATTCACCCAATTCAACCGAAAGAAAATGGGGATTTGGGAAGCGGCGGAGTATTTAAACACCCTGGTGGACGACAGTGATCCGGACACCAACCTTTCCCAGTTGCAACACCTGCTGCAGACATCCGAAGAAATCCGCAAAG
>JAQCFT010000328.1 GCA_027619545.1 Verrucomicrobiota bacterium
TTGAACCATCCTATGCAGTTTGACTTGTGGTGTGGGACGTATGAACTGATTGAGAATGATTTCAAGGATATGGGATCTTGGTGGCCATGAACTATTTTGTGTTTTGCCTTTGCTTGTTGTTTTTGTTGTGCCCCGGGTTGGATGGAGAGGAATCAGGCGGTTTTGCCCTCACCATTCAGGTTTCCGGAGCTGAATCCTCGGCGGGCCATATCCACCTCTATATTTTTACCAGTAAAACGGATTATTTAAAGGTGCCGATGAAGGGCAAACATTTGTCGGTTGATGAAGAGGGCGGGGCGGTATTCAATTTCAAGTTATCTGAGGGGAAGTATTCCATTTGTGCTTTTCATGACAAGAACGGGAACGGAAAACTGGATAAAGGTTTTTTGGGCATTCCCACCGAGTTGTTTGCTTTTTCCAATCAGGCCAAAGGCTTGTTTGGGCCACCTTCTTATCAATCGACCTTATTTGAGTTAAACAAGGATACCACGCTGAAACTCAGACTTGTGAAAGCCAAAGACTAGAGTGGATCCTGTGGGTTTCAAGATCGATGCATGTCTTATATTGATTGCCAAACTTATGTGCGCATAACGGCTCGCTGTTGCTTATTATTCTCACGCCCGCTGCGCTAGGGACGCAGTGGCGCAGAGTTTTTTCTGAAATTACTTTTGGCAAACGTTATTATCAGGAGCAAGCTCATTCATACCTGGAGTCATTCAGATGTTTGAAGGGTATGCGTTTTTCAGGTCTGCAATGAGTTTGGTTACGGCTTTTTCTTTTGCCTTGGCTTCCACTTCCACAGTCAATTGGCAGCCTGTCCATGATTGAGGGAAATCCTTCACCGCAATGTAGTCATGATGTCTGTGAGGTTTGGGGCCGTTCCAACCTTCCAGGGGGCTGGAAATATGAAAGAGGGGTTCCGATGTCCAGGAGTCCATCGCTTTTTCGGTTGCTTCGGCGATTGATAGCTTATCGGGAAGGCATCGGTGATGGTGTACGTCGTAGACCAACGGCACATTTAAATCATGGCACACTGGGAGCAGGTCTGACGGAGTGTACACCTTGTCGTCGTTTTCCAATGTCAGTCGAGAGCGCACAGGCTCTGGAAGGGTTGAAATGTTCCTGCGTAGATCAAGCAGTGCGGATGCCTTGTTCCCGTACGCGCCTCCTCCGTGGATGTTGATGGTATCTGCGCCTACCCATGCCGCGACTTCCGCCTGATAGTTCAGTTCGGCTTTCGAGTGTTCGAGTGTTTTCGGGTTGGGGGAGTTGAGCACGACGAATTGATCAGGATGAAATGAAAGTCGAATCTGTCTGGATCGGGCGAATGTGCCACATTCCTGGAAACGGGAAATGATTTCTCTGCTGCCGGGGAGATCGCTGATGTCATAGCCCGCTTCGGAGTGTGTTTTCACCGGCAGGATCTGGCTGTTGATACGGAAAGCTCCGATTCCATGTTGCTCACAGTATTCCAGTGAACGCATCAGCGCGTCTGCGTTTCCCCGGCAAAGTGCAGAAAGTTTTTCCAACCGTTGTTGCCTTGTAAGTCGCAGCATCGCCGTAACGGTAGTGGTTCTGAACTTTATGGGTTCAGCAGAAAATTGGCAACAAAGGCCGAATCGGAGCCGAGCCAGCGGTCGGTTCATGGATTCAGTCTCCACAGAGTAAAGTTTAGTATGGACGCGAAAGTCACCCATGCGAGGTATGGGATGAGCAAAACTGCTGCCGCGCGGCTCACCGGGTAGAAGGCCCTTATGGTGCCAGCAATGGCAGCCCAGAGCAGCAGGATTTCAGCGAAAGCCATGTCAGGTCGATGCGCTCCGAAAAACAGGGGAGACCACGCCGCGTTGAGCGCGAGTTGAATGACGAACCAGGTGAGAGGTTTGCGTTGGTGCTGGTATCCACCCTGGTGCCACACCATCCATGCCGCCACCGCCATCATGGTATAAAGAGCGCTCCAGACGGGGCCAAAGACCCACCCGGGTGGATTCCATGAGGGTTTATTCAATGAATCGTACCAGGCGCCTGGCATGAAAAACGCGCCAAGGGCGGCGGCACTGAAACTTGCAATCAGCCATAGAAGCAAGCCAAGCCATCGTTTCGGCCCATGAATGTCTTGAACCGCGGTTTCGCTCATTCCTTTGCTCCAAATTTTTCCTTCAGAGATTGTTGTCGGAATGCGAAAATTTTCTCGATATCCCTGCGGACAAAAAGAGGGTGGGCGATGAAATCGAATGGCACGGCATAGCGAACCACATCGCGGGCGAGGGTGCCTCCGTCTTGTGCTTCAAAGGTGTGTTCGTGAATCCACTGGCGATACGGGCCGCGGAGTTGTTCGTCCACAAAACGATGAGGAGGTTCCCAATCCCGAATCAAGGTACGCCAGCGCAGTGGGAGACCCCGGACTTTCAGTTTGTAATCAATCAATGCTCCGGTCTTGATCTCGATTGGTTTCGGCGTGACGATGTTAAAATGCAGCCAGGGCGGGGTGATGGCGTCCAGATTGGCCGCATCCGCGAAAAATGGGAATAATTCCTCCGGTTTCAACGGCAGCCAGATTTCGCATTCAAAGTGTCTTTCTTTCATAAAGGTTTTAGCGTTCCACGATCAGTTGATTCAGGTTCATCGTGGAAAATGAACAATCGTAACCTACCCTTGATACTTTCCGGAGCAACTGGTTATTTCGAGGATCCTTTGGTCAGAGCTTCCTGTTCTCTCCGAAGGCCTGGTTCGATCAAAAAGGGGCCAAAAGGAATGATGGCTGCGACAAAGATTTTGGCAGACCAACCCATGGGGCGCTGCAATGTGAGTGTCGCTCGAACCAGTGCGACGACGTAAAGGATGAACAGCACGCCATGCGCCATTCCCACAATGCTTACGGCCTCGGGTTTGTTCGCCATGTATTTCATTGGCATGGCCACGAAGAATAGCAGGAGGCTTGATATGCCCTCAATGATTCCTGTGTGCCGAAGCCACTTAATCGCGTTAATGGATTCCATGCCAGTGAAACTGAACGTTCTTCCATTGGTTTTCAAGTGTTGTGTCCCGGCGTTCTTCAGAATGGGTAGCCGACTTCCATGGCGGGGGGGCCGCCGTTGAGCGGGATGGTTGTGTCCTTATCCATTGTTTTGGCTGAAGTTTGCTATACAAAGCTGCGAAAGTTGGGTAGTAGTCTGAGGGTCATCCATAAAAAATTAGATTCATTCATATGAAAACTCATATCATTCGTCGTTGTATTTCGGTATTGGCTGTTTGTGCCGTGTTGCTGAAGGGGGCTTTTTCCATGCAGGCTGAACCTTGGGTTGTTTACGAAGGGGATTCCGGGCCGGGGAAGGGGAAGCATATTCTGTTTATTGCATCGGATCATGAATATCGCGGTGAGGAATCCTGTCCGGCGATTGCCCGAATTCTTGCCAAACGTTATGGTTTCAAGTGCACGGTTTTGTTTGGGCAAACCGAGGAAGGTTTGATCAAACCAGGTTCTTCCCTGGTGCCGGGGATTGATGCGATTGAAGATGCCGATATGCTTTTTCTCTTCATGCGCTTCCTGGCTCCAGACGATGATTGGATGGCGAAGTTTGAAGGATACCTGGATCGTGGAGGACCACTTCTGGGGCTTCGCACCACCACCCATGCATTCAATGGCATTCAAGGCAAATACGCACATTATAACTATCAGGGAACGGAAGATTATGTAGGCGGATTTGGACGACAGATTTTGGGTGAGACCTGGAATCCCAAGTTGGGGGCGGGGCATTATGGTCGGAATCACACCTACGCAACAGCGATGCATGTGGTGCCCGAACAAGTGAACCATCCCATCATGCGCGGAGTCAAAGACATGCATGCCATGGCAGGTGCCTACTCGGCGGTGCCGATGCCGGATTCCGTTATACTGGCGACTAATCAGGTGCTTTCTTCCATGGAAGTTGGAGCCAAACCTCTCGAGAATAAACCCCCACAGCCTGCTGCCTGGGTGAGAAACTATACTTCAAAATCCGGCAAGAAGGGACGCGTCTTTTGCACCACTCAGGGAGCATCGGAGGACATTCTCAGCGAGGGGGTGCGCCGTATGATTGTTAATGCAACCTTATGGTGCATGGGGATGGAAGATGTGATCAAGGCCGACGCGGATGTTTCTTTTGTCGGTCCCTACAATCCAAGCACCTTCAGCTTTAAACCTTCCATCACCGATGCAAAACCCAGCGATATCGAGGGTTGGGATTCGCCCATCTTGAAACCCAAGAAATAGCCGCCTACGCCAGGAGGTGGTGTGGGCCACGTTCTGGCGAACGCGGCTACTAGCTTGGATTTACGATGAATAGACATATACTTCGCAGAGGCGTTTTGCTGCTGGATCCATTGATGCTGGCGAAGAATTGAAAATATTCATTCTCGCCGGCCAATCCCCACACGATGGCGACTCTTTATCAGTCAGGAACTGTCCGGAACTGTCCGGAACTGCCACCTTCGGGTGGAGGCAGCCACATCGTTATAGCCGCGCTCGCCAGAATGTGGCGGGTCATCCATCAAACTGAGGGCGTGCCGCGTTTTTTTCCCGAAATAATTGGAACAAAAACGATTTGATTGTGTATAGGTTTCCATAACTCCACAAACGGTATGCCTGGCATTTTACATTTCATACAAGGTTATCAAAAAAACTGGACGCATATCACAGGCATGGTCTTGTCTGCTTTCGCGACTCTGTTGTTTGGCTGTCAGGTTGATTCGGAGGAAAGCAGCTCTGAACAGTTAAACCTGACTGCCGAAACCCTGACACTGGATGATCTGTTTCCCAGAGACCGTCTTGTGCAGGTGGACATCGAGTTGCCCGATGGGGATTGGGACAAGATCCGTCAACAAGGACGATCCATCCAGGAATCATTGGGGGCCAAAAGACAGGCCGAAATGCTGGAATCTCCCTACACCTACGTCGAAGCCAAGGTGACCATCGACGGTGTTACCTTTCCACGGGTGGGCATTCGCAAAAAGGGTTTCATCGGGTCCTTGAGCCGTACGCGACCCTCTCTGAAGATCAAACTCGATTTCATCGATGAGGAAGGAAATATCGATGGATTGAACAACTTGACCTTCAACAACAATCAGCAGGACGTCAGTCAGATGAGTCAGTTCATCGGGTATTCCTTGTTCAACGCAGCCGGATCACCTGCTCCTAGAAGCGCCCTGGCCAAAGTGAGGGTGAATGGAAGGAATCTCGGTGTCTATTCGCATGTTGAGAGCGTTAAAAAGCCCATGATCAAACGCGTTTTTGGGAACAGCGATGGCACTTTGTATGAAGGTACGGTGGTTGATTTCTATGAGGATTGGGAAGGGAGTTTTGAACTCAAATTTGGAGATGACACTGCTGGCCGCCGACACATTGCGAAAGTGATTCAGGCTCTCAACGGAGGGGAAGGGGATGTTATTCTCGGGGAGGGTGCGGTCGGTCGAGCCTGGGTGCCGACAAGTGAGCGGCACGACCGGGAGTGGTTCAAACCGGATTTTGATGATTCCCAATGGCAGATGGGACAAAACGGCGCGGGGTATGACCGGGAGGAGAGTTTCAAACCTTATATTGGAGACGGATTTGATT
>JAQCFT010000329.1 GCA_027619545.1 Verrucomicrobiota bacterium
CGAACGGGCGCTTGACCAAAGTGCTCCCGTTTTTCCCGAGACTCTTTAAGGACACGCCCCATCCGATCATAGGCCACAGGATCCAGCGTTCCGTCAAATGCCGTCTTATCGATCATCGTGACAAAAGCGCCATGAGCCAGGAGATTGAACATTTCCCAACGCATATCGTGCAATGGACGAGTTGTCTGATCATGATACATCCGAACCCCGCGTTGCATGGCGACCTGATAGGGTTTGTCAGGCGTTGCGGCACGGTACCATTCGGCATTGAAACCAACCGTCAGGGCACTGAATCCCCAAACCCCGGTTTCGCCTGTCACAAAATCCCCGCGCCGGGCATGTGGAACAGGCATCTGCCCTACTTCCCAGGAAAATGGCGGATTTCCATGATAGTTGAAGTCCACTGAAACACCGGGACGTCGAGTTCGAACGTGCTCGGTCAATTCATGCTCAAATTCCAAGCTGGTCGAATAACGAAAATCAAGCATGTCATCCCAAGCCGGGGACCAATCAACGCCTTCGGGCATATCGTGACCATATCGCTGTTGGTATTTTTCCTTGCAGAATTCGCACCAACACCCGACTGGTTGCCCAAATCCCTGATCCACCATGTCCAGATGAAATCCGTCGATGCCGTATTCGAGCATTTCATCGAGCAACAGTTTGACGAAATCCTTGTAGGGCGAATTGAAACATACCAAATGATTGATCGGTTCACCGTCACTTTTGATGATGCGCCAATCCGGATGCGCGCGCAGCGTTGAACTGGGGTATTGCAAGACACAATATGCGATCACCGGCATACCATGTCCACGTGCCGCATCCATGGTTTCACGGAGACAATCACGTGCACCAAATCCCGGAGGTTTGGGCTGATGTTTCGAATCATAGTATGCAAACTCCCCATCCCGCGCCCACATGACCACATACTCGGCGTGGGCCTTCACTGCGGCATTAACAATCACGTCACCACGAAATTCGGAAGCATATTCCAGGTCCTTGACATCCCCCCCAAACTGAGCCCCCGTCGGACCAATCTCCATTCCTACAAGGGCCCGCTCATACCAAGGTTGTTCCCCGCCATTCAATGAAAGGCAGAACAGCAGTAACGCGACCGGCCAAATGCTGCGGTTGTTGGCGAAAAAGATCATAAATCTACCACCTGAGCGAAACTGTTTTTCCATGGTCGTTAAGGTTACCACCGAATGCATTCAGCGTCAGGTCGACACCTTGCTTGTGAAAGCGGCCATTCATCCATCCCACCGGTTGGTCGTCATTGAAGTTATATCCAACCGCCGGAAGGTTGATCAGGTGTTTACCCTCCCGCCATCCATAAACATACGTATGGGAATGACCGTAAAACACGGCCTTGACCTGGGAGTGCGGACGCAGAATGTCGAACATCTTGTCGGCATCCAACAAGTCGCCATCGTTATCCCCTAATGTATGGTGCACGAAAAGCACGGTCGGTTTGTGGGATGTTTCCGTTAAAACCCGATAAAGCCACTCCCGCTGGCTTTTACCCAGCAAACCGGCGACCTTGTCCACATACAATAGCGAGTCCAGTTGAATGATACGCACGATCGGGTGTTCAATCACGAGAACATGTTTGTCGGTGACGTCCGCCTTTGTCGCTGCATCAGGTTGGATAACTTTATTGAAATGTTCCCGGTCATCGTGGTTTCCCATCCCAACATAGATGGGACAATGGGATGCCACGGGCTCCAACAATTTCTTTAGTTGAATGTAGTCCTCCGGTTCTCCCGTCAACCTTGCCGCATCTCCGTTGATCAACGCTCCCTGGGGGTTGGATGCCACGATATCGGGCACGATACGCTTCAGGTTTTCCCATGGTTTAAAGCCACGAAATTCGTTAAGTGCATCCGCTGGAATATGGGTATCCGAAAGTATTGCCAAATGATAATGTTCAGTGGAGGAAGCGCCCTGCAGTGGTCTACCGAAGGAACCCAGCGTTAGCGCCGCAGTAGTCAACACACCGTTGCGAACGAAAGTTCGTCGGTCCTCTAAAGCTGTTAATATGGAAGGCATGGCTCTTGCATGCCTTTTTGGAGCAAAATTCGCAAGGTTATTCCGGGTGTTGTATTGACAGTTATCAGTGGTTCGAACATCGCACGCCCTTGTGTGCGGCATCAATGGATACGTAGGAGGTCAATCATCCACACCATTACTTCTGAATGGACTGCGTCGACTCAAATATCGAGGCCATGACAGCAGGTCCGGCAAATACGCCGGCCCCTTCACGTCTGAAGACTTTAAGCAGAGCGCTATCATGAAATTCAGCCACCATGCTGGGGAATAAATCAAGAGAGCGAAACCATCGATCCAAAGAGCGTCTGATTACAGTGTTCTCAGCCGGCGCAAGAAAGGGGACACCATCCAAACACGGGGAAACATTCCCCTGATGCGCTTCACCAACTTGGGCGCTGCAAAAAAATGAACTCCGCATTCCCCCAGGAGGTGATTGAACGCTTTCACTTTGACCGATCCTGCGATCGGGGCGTCGGCAAGCACCAGATCCAGGCGCTGAATGGAAAGTTCGGCCAACAAGCGTTGGGTCACGTCTTCCTCACAAATCAATTGCATATTGCTCATCTCGTTGAGCACGGGTGCCAGGATACGGTGACAGACCAGTTTCGGCAAAACATCGGAAGCGCCTACCCGCAGTTTTCGTGGTCGCTGAATCCTGATGGAATGGGATGCATTCCATCAACGTGCGAAGGGTTAACTGACTCTTCCCGAAATCTCCATTCGATCCGACCGAACCGCGAAGAAAGAAAAGTCCATGCTTTGAAAACCTTCGTTTGATGGAGCATAGGCTTTAAAAAGTCAGTGTCTCACCCGGGCCGGGATACGCATAAGCGAATCCCGGCCTATATTCTGGTTACGCCGCCTTCCCAATCTTTACTCAAACAAAGTCCGGTGAATTTGCCGCAACTCGGTTGCCGAGATCTTTGAAACCTCCCGATCGTAGGTTAACAAACCATTGATCTCCCCTTCCACATCGGTGGTTTGCGTGTAGACACCCGCCGAAATGCCCTTCTTCTTAAGATCTGCCAATCGGCGAATGGATTCGCGGTAGCGCTCTTTGTATTCCTCCAAAGTCTTGGGCAAGCCCCCGTAGCCCCAGTTGCGCCGACTGTTGTCCCAAAGATGATCCAATACCGGCCAACCATGTCCACCAAACTCCCCCATGACTTTGATAAAATCCGCATCATAACGATCGGCATCGAATGGAAACTCAGGTTGCGGGTATGCATGAGCGTCCACAATGTGTCCCGCGGGCCAGAAGTTACCCCCACTGGCAATGTTGACATGGCGTGAAGGATCACGGTTAACGGTCCAGGCCCCCACCGACATGGTGCGATGCTGCCCCCATGCCTCATTAAATGGCACCCAGACAACGATGGAAGGATGATTTTCCAAAGTATCTATCATCCGCTCAAGTTCGATCATGTATTGTTCATGCTCGGCGTCGGACCATTCCGCATCCTCGGGGTTTGGTTTCAACCGAGTCCAGGGCGGATTCTTGATGGCACTGACCTGGTCCTGCCAAACCATGACACCCAGGCGATCACAATGATAATAATATCGTCGGGGCTCCACTTTGATGTGTTTACGAATCATGTTGAAACCTGCCTGACGCAGGTACTCCACATCGTATGCCATGCCAGCATCGGACGGAGGTGTCAACAATCCATCAGGCCACCAGCCCTGATCGAGCGTCCCCCAGTGAAAGATCGGTTCCCCATTCAAAGTGAAACGCAAATGTCCATCTTCATCACGCATCTGCCCCACTTCACGCAAACCAACATAGGAAAAAACGTGGTCAATCACTTCTCCTTCATCGTTTTTCAGCACAATTTGCAAAGGGTATAATTTGGGCTCATTCGGAGACCACAGGGTGGGATTCTCAATCGTAAGGGTGACGTCCAGTGGTCCGTTTGAACGATAACTGGTGGTCCCCTGTTCATCCTTCTCCAGTGAACCGTCCTGAACCAAGGCCCTGACCTCGTATCCCAGCCCGTCGGAATTCGCCAAAATGGGATGCAGCGTCACAGTGCCTTTACGAATGTCCGTGGAAATCTTGATGTCTTTGAAATGAACCTTGGACACCTGCTCAATCCAGACGGTCTGCCAGATTCCAGAAACCCGCGTATACCAAATACCCCGGGGATCCAGACGCTGTTTGCCTCTCAACTGGGTTCCGCCGGTGGCATCCTGAACTTTAACCACGATTTCGTTGTCCCCGCTTTTGGCCGCATGGGTGACGTCCAGACTGAAAGGCGTATTGCCCCCGACATGCCCGCCAACTTCACGGCCGTTGAGCCAGACCGTGCAGGCATAATCGACCGCTTCAAAATTCAGTTTCACCAGCTTCCCTTTCTCCGGGTAAAGGCTCACAACTTTCTTGTACCACAGATTTTCCTCCGGATGAAGCAGACGCTGCACACCCGACAGTTTGGACTCAATGCAGAATGGCACCAAGATTTCACCATCCCATTGATCCGGTCTGGAGAATCCATCTTCGGTGACTGCATATTTCCATAACCCATTTAAATTGAGCCAATCCCTTCTCTCAAGCAACGGGCGGGGATATTCCTGCCAGGCATTTTCGGGCGTGACTTCTTTGCCCCATTTCGTGATCAATTCAGATTTGAATGGCATATTGGATTGCTTCGGTCGCGGTAATGTGGGGACCTCGCTGGCATCAATGATGTGAACATCTATGAATTGCCCCCCGCCGGTTTGATGACAATGGACGGCAACAAGATTATCACCTGCCTTCAAGGCGGAAGCAGCAGATGGGGTCAAATCAATCACTTTGTATTCCGTAACAAAGCCGTCGACCTGGCTCACCCGTTTTCCGTTAATGAAAACGACAGCATCTTCATCATGATGCATGTAAAGTGCAGGGCGGGCTGGCAGGGATTCCAATTCAACGTTTCGCCTGATCCAAATATCATTCGTCAACCACTCCGTTCCCACCCGTGATCCAGGAGTCGAGGCATCACCAAAACCACCCGCACCTTCTTTCCACTTCGAATCATCAAACGACAGGGATTCCCAACCATCACCCGGATCGGAAACAGTGTACTTCCATGCAGGATCCGACAATCCAGCTCCTTGAGAAACAGTCGAACCACAAACCAACAGAAAACCTAATAACCTGGCTAATAAATTAACACATCTCATGCGCCGACACTCTATGATAAATATCAGGCGAAACAATGCACAAATCTTGGTGAACGCCTCACATTTTTTACTATCACCACCTCTAAATTAATATCCCATGTCATTGCAAATGTTTTACTTACAATACGAAAACAACACCCATACACCAACAACTTATTTATTCATGCAATAAGATCCATTTGATTATTGACAATTGCTTCTGATACAACGGAAAGCAACCTATCGCATTTTACACATAAATCTGAAGTGAAGTCCACATACATAGTATGTATAAATATTGTTACTATATTTGTAAAGCGCCATTTGAAATGCTTGTTTCCTGACATATATCACATTT
>JAQCFT010000330.1 GCA_027619545.1 Verrucomicrobiota bacterium
CGTCTCGATCCGCCCGCGAGCGGTAGCGATGCGGATGTGGGGTGTTCGAAAACCGGAGACTTCCCGAAACGGAGGCGTTTGGGATATCGGAAGCCACAAGGCGACGCGCCAGGGACGGCACGTCCTACCTTGGGGTGGTTCAGGTAGATCGGATCGTCTCGATCCGCCCGCGAGCGGTAGCGATGCGGATGTGGGGTGTTCGAAAACCGGAAGCTTCCCGAAACGGAGGCGTTTGGGATATCGGAAGCCACAAGGTGACGCGCCAGGGACGGCACGTCTTACCTATTCAGGATGTTTTTCATCCTGGTAAAGATTGAATCAATCCGCATCTTAACGACTGCATACTTCATGGGAAATCCTTGATTTGATACTGTACCATTTTCACATGCATCGTAAAATGGTCGGGACTACTTTACGATACGTGCGAAAATGGTACACAAAAAAGCGGCCCCGAGGGGCCGCTGTGAAAATTGGATATGAATTGTCAGGCAATGCTTACACGTCTCCGAAGATGGATTTGCCATCGGAGCGAAGGTCGCGGCAGGCTTCGGCGATGCGGTCGGCCATGCCTTTTTCACCGGCTTTCAGATAGCTGCGAGGATCATATACTTTCTTGTTCCCGATTTCACCGTCAACCTTGAGCACTCCGTCGTAGTTCTTGTAGAAATGATCGGCGATCGGGCGGGTGAAGGCGTATTGGGTGTCGGTATCGACGTTCATTTTCACCACACCGTAGTCGAGCGTTTCACGGATTTCAGATAGCAGGCTTCCGCTGCCTCCGTGGAACACGAGGTCCATTTCGGCGCTGTCACCGTATTTAGCGATCACGGCCTGTTGTCCTTGTTTGAGGATTTCAGGACGCAGTTTGACGGCTCCGGGTTTGTAGTGACCATGGACATTGCCGAAAGTGGCGGCGAAGGTGAAGCGACCGATCGGGTGCAGCGCTTCGTAAACGGCCAGCATGTCTTCAGGTGTGGTGTAAAGGTGTTCTTCCGGGGTGTCTTCCGTTCCGGCGGCACCGTCTTCTTCACCTCCCACGACACCGGCTTCCACTTCGAGGATGATCTCGTTTTCAGCGGCCAGTTTGAGGTATTCCTTGGAGAGAGCCAGGTTTTCTTCCAGGGGAAGAATGGATGCATCCAGCATGTGGTTCTGGAACAGGTTGTTCTCACCTTTTGCACGGCGAGCGGCCGTGGCTTCGATCAAGGGTTTCAGAAAGTCACCGGCGTTCTTGGGTTGGCAGTGGTCGGTGTTCAGGGCAACGAGCACGTCATATTGTTCAGCCAGACGATGAGCCGCTTCTGCCAGGATGATGGTTCCTTTGGTGGCGTCCTTGTTGTTCAAACCGGAGGCGAATTGTCCCGCGCCGGTGGAAAACTGGATGATGCCGTCGGATTTCATATCCGCAAAGGCTTTGAAGGCCGCGTTGAGCGTCATGATGCTCGTACAATTGATGGCCGGGTAGGCGTAGGAACCCTTCTGCGCTGCGTCCAACATAGCAGCGAATTGCTTGGGAGTGGCTATAGGCATAGAATTATGATGCTAATAATTATTCGATTTCTGATTCAAAAACCCCAAATTGGGGTTAGTTCAAGCGTTTAATTTAGGTCAGGACACCGCAAATGAAAGCAAAAAAATTGCAATCAAAACCGTCCGTGACGCAGTTCAAAAATTAGAAAACCACTATCGGGGGAGTCATCCCGCATGCGGGACTTACTCCCACTCCAAGACTCAGGGTTTTGGAACCATTTTTCGGCCACGATGGAAACGCCATAGTCGTTCGATCAACTTCCGTCTTCCCTCCTTCCATTTCTGGTGGTCGGGAGTGTCTCGAGGAAAAAGTTAGGGACCGGACGGAACCGATCCCTCCATACTCCAAAATCTTCTGTTACTGGGCCTCCGTTTTTGGTTAAGTAACCACTTACCCAGTAGCATCATTATGAAAATCAGTCGACGCAATGCTTTGAAGACCACCGCGGCAGGAGTCAGCGGCCTGTTGATCAGTAAGGATTTTTTAAAGGCGCAGGATGCCGCCAAACCCTATGGGAACGACTTTCCCAATCTCGAATCTCTGACGACCGGCGAATGGTGGAAACGTCCCGGCAACTTGCAGACACCCTTGAAAACAGGCCAAAAAGCTGCACCTCCCAATTTGAACGTCCCTCGGGATCAGGTGGTTTGCTTTGCGCTCTATGCCCACCAGGATGGTGTGCTCAAGATTACCGGGCAGTTGTTTCCATTGAAACCGGGCGAAGTGCGCGAAGCCCGTCTCGAGGTTAAGTTTCCCGGTCAGAACTGGAAGGAGGTTGCTCGGGCTGAGGTGCTGTATCCGGGGTGGGATGTACATTTTCGGGTTGAGGATTGGGACGATACGCAGGATGTTCCCTATCGGTTGCTACACGGTGAAGAGGCGCAGTTTGAGGGTCTGATTCGAAAAGATCCGAAGGATAAGGATGAAATCGTCGTGGCCAACCTCTCTTGTAATTCCAGTCGAACAACCGGACCTCGCAGCGAAATTGTCGAAAACCTCCGACACATTGATCCTGATTTGCTGTTCTTCGGTGGCGACCAGACCTATCGACACACGGAGCATACTGCGGGGTGGATCGAGTTTGGCTTGCAATACCGGGATATCATTCGGGATCGCCCGACCGTTTCCATTCCTGATGACCATGATGTCGGTCATCCGAATGTCTGGGGCGAGAACGGCATCGTTTCGACCATCGCCGGAAATGCCGACGGCGGATATAAATATCCCGTCAAATACGTCAATCTCGTGCAACGCCAACAGACCTGGAATCTTCCCGACCCGGTGGATCCCGACCCCATCAAGCGGGACATCGGTGTTTATTTCACGAGGATCAGGGTAGGGGGTGTCGACATGGCTGTTTTGGAAGATCGGAAGTTCAAGAGTGGTCCGGCCGGAAAGATCCCCCAAATGGGGCCGCGCCCCGACCACATCAACGATCCGAGTTATGATCCCAAAACCATTGATCTGCCTGGTTTGGAATTGCTCGGACAACGGCAGGAGAAATTTCTTGAACAGTGGTCCGAGGATTGGACCGGCGCGGAAATGAAAGGGGTTCTGTCTCAAACGGCGTTCTGTGGTGCCGTACACATGCATGGGAACCGCAACAATCGACTCCTCGCTGATCTTGATTGCAACGGGTGGCCTCAAACCCCCAGTCGCCGGGCGCTTGCCTTGATACGTCGTGCCTGGGCGGTGCATTTATGTGGTGATCAGCATCTGGCTGTGGTGGTCAAGCACGGAATCAACGAGCACGGCGACGGTCCTTATGCCTTTACCGGTCCGGCATTGGTGAACACGATTTACGGTCGCTGGTGGCATCCGGAAGATGAGAAGCCGGGGCCCAACCCGGTCCCCGACAGCCCGCTCCCCTGGACGGGAGATTTCAAGGACGGACTTGGGAACAAGATCTCAATGCTGGCCTATGCCAACGCCGAAGACATCAGTGACGAACGCAAACGTGCGGACGGATTCGGAATCGCTCGTTTTAACAAGAAATCGCGTGAAGTGACTTTTGAATGCTGGCCCCGGTTCTGTGATGTCCGGGATGGCGACAAGGCACAGTTTGCGGGGTGGCCGATCACTGTGAAACAGGAAGCCAACGACGGTCGTAAAGTGGCGGGTTATCTTCCGGAATACGTGTTTGCCGACGGAAAAGACCATGTCGTGCAGGTCATCAATGAGGCAAACGGTGAAGTGCTTTATACAACTCGCTCACACAATGGCAGCATCCAGCCCAAGGTGTATTCTGATGGTAAACATACAGTTAAATTCGGCAAGAATGTTCCGAATGCAAAAGCGCTGAAGGGTGTTCTGCCCAAGTCCAAAGCAAAGGCAGGTAGCCAGACGATAGAAGTGTGATTCCCAATGTAGCCGCTTTCCCAAGAAAGTGGCCAGATGCATGCGATGATGCCGAAATGATTGCTTGGGTGCCACGCTCTGGCGAGCGGGGCTACGTGGGGGGCTTCACAAGCAGGTGGGGATTGGGGAGTAATGGACCGAGTTTTGGAGAAGCTTGGGTGCCACGCTTTGGCAAGCGCGGCTACGTGGGGGGCTTCACAAGCAGGTGGGGGTTGGGGAGTAATGGGCCGAGTTTTGGAGAAGCTTGGGTGCCACGCTCTGGCGAGCGCGGCTACGTGGACGTCTGCTTAAGAATTTGGCTTCAATGGGCATTCTACAAATCTGGTTTCACCGGCCGGGATGATCAGTTCGAGCCAGCCGTTTTCTGTAGGGAACATTTTGGTTTCGGTCATCCATTCCATGGCGGATGAATAGGTGAACTTGGGTTTGATTCGGACGTTGATTGCGGCTGCGGCATGAACCCTGGCGGGCTGGTCGCCGGTTTTGAAAACGCCGTCGTTGTTGACGAGTTCGATCACCCAGCCTTTAGAGTTGCGATTGATTTGATACTGTACGGTGTCGCCTGCGACTTCGAACGGAAGCAAATCGCGACTGATCCCGCTCAAGATTTCCTCTGAAATGAGGGCAGGGCGTTGTGTGTCAGGATGTGTCCAAGGAGTAAGGACTTCGACCTTTCCTGCTGCTTGCAGCTTGTTCATCCCTTCTTCACCGATTGCCTTTGAATGACGTGGATGCATGAGAATCCGGCTGCCTGCTTTGGCTGCCTTTTCCAACTCGAACAAAAAGAAACGCGAAAAGCGCATCTCGCCGGCGAGCAGGATGCAACCATAACGGCTCATCGTCGCACCCGTGACCGTGTTCAACATGACGTCCGCCATTTCTCCGAATGGAGTGGGGTTGAGATACTCATTCTCGGGATTGGATGCTTTGTCGGGATATTGAAATCGTTTGTTGGAGAAATACAACTGGCTTTCCAGCAAATCGAAGATTTCCCAATCACCTTCCGTTCGTTCCAGAACGCCCCAGGTTCGCTCGTGGAAGGGCGCGTAACCGGCCAGATGATCGAGCACGACGAGCAGGGGTGTGTAGGGATTGCCGCGGTCATGGTTTTGCATGAAGGTATGGATCCGTGCCGCCTCTTTGCCGTGTTCGGTCAGGGGCCAGGGACTTTTGGATGCTTCGAAAAAGCTGCTGATGCTGTTTTCCGGAGTCACCATCGCCGCTCCCGCGAACCAGCCATGCAACCACATGCGACGATACAGACTCAGCGAATGCCCGGCATCCTGACCAGAGGTGATGCTTCCTTCCTTCTTCAAGGGCCCCCGGGTGGTGACGCTCGGTCCAAACCAAGGACTCACTTGAACAGTCCATGGAATGTTCCATTGACGTGATGCGCCGCGCGCAAAGGCGAACTTGGATTGTGTGAAACGAATGTTTTCACCGACCTCCAGTCCTATGGCCGAAGCTCCCCATTCAGCCGCGTATGCTTCGTAATGGGAGTGTCCGGTCACACTGATCACACGTCCGCTTTTGGCTTGTCGGTGCCAGTAGAAATACTCACGCAGTTGATCATAACATTCCTGGCGTGAAGCGGGCATGGGTGAAAAACCGCGTTGTTCCCTTG
>JAQCFT010000331.1 GCA_027619545.1 Verrucomicrobiota bacterium
TGGCATCCATTTTGGCTTTGGTGTGGGCGGTTTCCGCATCAAGTAATTGGTTGACGATACCCAGACCTTGTTCAAATCTGTTTCGTGTCAATCGAAGACTTTCTTCTGCCAAATGGACTGTTTCTTGCGCCATTTTCGATCGTAAGCGCGCTTCCGCCAATTCCAGTTTCGCTTTTTGAATTTCAAATTGATGCTGTAAACGCAGCGTTTCCTCCCTGGATTCCGAGGCCCGCATGTCAGACAGAGCTTTGTCTCTTTTCGCTTTGTTGATGCCGCCGCTCCACAAAGACCATTCCATGGCGATCCCCGCTGTCCAACTGCCCAGAGATTCTCCCGTTTTCCAACCATGATTGGCGTCGTAGCTTCCGAATAGTTGGACCTTTGGTCGGGTTTCGGCCTTTGTGGCTTGAAATTGTTTCCTGGCTGAGTTTGTTTGAGCCTGTGCCGCGAGTCTCTCGGCTCGTTGTATGGACCTGTTCGCATCGGGTGAAACGATTTCTTCTATCTTTTCGGCCACCTCCAGGGCTTGGTCCTCCGGCCAGGCCAGGAGCATACGCAGGGAAGCCATGGTCAGGTTTAACATGTTTTGGGCTTGAAGGTCCGCCACCCTTGCATCCGAAAGTTTGACTTGTACATCCAACACATCTTGCTCCAATGCGGTCCCGACTTCCTTTCTTCGCTGGGTCAACTTGAGATTGGATTCCATTGATTGAACCGCCTGACCTGCTGTTTGGACCAGAGACCGAGCTTTGATGACATCCATCATCACTTCTGTGACGCTCAACTGCAGTTGCTGTTCGACAGCTTGACTGGCCCATTCAGCTGCCCGCTGATGGGATTGTGCCGCCGCAAGATTTGCTCTCCGCCGGCCTCCTGTAAATACTGGATAGGTCAACATGCTTTGAAGATTTAGATTGTCCACCGTGGGGACGTTGTTGAAATCCAATCCAGGGGTGAATGCGCTCTGGTTGAGGATGGCTCCAAAAACTTGGATGGGGTTGTCCGAACCCATGTAGGATGACCTGAGAGTCCAATTCGGCTTATAGGCTGATTTTGCAGCTTGCAGCTGAGCCTGTGAGGCTCCTATGCGGTGGACGGCTTCCTGAATGGTTGGGTTTTGGGTTGAGAGAAAATCAAAAGCCTCCGTCATATTCAATGCGGCGGATCCGTTGAGTGGGAATAGAATTGTTAACCACAACAGGATGAATGTATTGAAATGGTTTTGAATGTTTCGTTTCACTTTGTGTGATGAATTGGGTGTGACTGGTTCTGTTTGGATTATCGTGTAATCAAATCATACATTTAAAGCCTTAATATTTAGCGATTCACCATGGGGTGACACTGAAATTTATAAATGATCATATACTCATATACAGGATAGTCAAGAATTGAGGTGCTGGTTTTTTGTGAAATTAAAATATCGAAAGCATCAAATACTTGCTGCTTTTGAGTTGACTCTCGGACGTGTCATGGTTTGGATATCCCCGTTCCAGATCAAGTTGAAAACTATTGATTGTATCATGAAGTCACTAAAACTATGTACGATTGGTGCGGCTTTAGCCTTAATGGTTACAGCTGTGTGTCAAGCAGCCGTCGAAAAGGCGGCGTTTCTGCAAGGTGGTCAGGTTGAAGGTGGGGGAATCTATCTCGACTCAGCGACTCCTACAAGTATCGCTTGGAATGAGCGTTCCTCGATCGATCCCTCGGTTTTCGAGCACAGTATCAATGCCATCCACCAACTGAAGGTTCTGGAGGATGGTGATTATATCGTAGCTGCCACCATGCCGGTTATTGCGATCGATACGCCGGACAACCGTCCGAGTCAAGAAATCGAGATTTACGTGAACGGCGCCCCTGCACCCGGTTCACAAGGCAGGACAGGTTATATTCGTAATCAACCTCGAAACACCAACATGCAGAACGAAACCTCCTGTCATGCGCATCTGTTACTGCAGGGCTTGAGTGCTGGAGATGTGATCGAAGTGAAAGCTGCGAAAACCGCATTCCCAGCTGCTCGCACAGCCATCCAAACCGCCAGTCTTTTTGTGGAAAAAGCAGAGGCAGGGCGCACCATTTTCTCTGCTGTGTCGGATGATTCTCTGGATGGTGTCAACTTAAATCCCGATTGGGAAGGTGCAGGTGAAGATCCAGTTCAATTGCCATGGGCTTCCAACCGTAAGGATAGTGGCTTTTCCCACTCGGATGGTGGATCTGGCATCAGCCTTTCAAGTGGGACATACCTTGTGTATGTCAACCTGCCTCTGCAACGCGCCTCGGCGGATCGACTCTCACCCAGTCTTGAAATTCTCTTGGATGGCCAAATTGTTCCAGGTGGACAGTCTCGCCATGGTTACAACCGGAATGCCGATGGGCACATTGAATCTTCCGTTCACTTTGCAGGTATCGTCGAAGTGACTGGCAATCAAACATTGACGACACAAACCTTGCGGTATGCCAACTCTGGCAATGCCGGTAACGCCTTCCTGCCCGCAGGGAAAAAGGGATCCATCATGATAGAAAAGATCGACAACGATGGAGTCTTCACAGCATCAGCTGTCGAAACCACCAATGCCGCCGATCCTGCTGACTGGAATACTGCCACCAAAGAACAGATCATCTGGGAAAGCCCGGCGATCAATGACAGCTCCACTTACAATCACAGCGGCGAAAACATTACGGTTCGTCAAGCGGGTGATTATCTGTTGGTTTACAACGATCTTCTTCAAAGTACTGCCCAGCGTCCCAACCCACGCATCACAGTGGAAATCAATGGCGTTGCTTATCCCGGTGCCGAAGCCAAGACGCACTACATCCGTAGCGCTGGCGGCCACAATACAGCTTCCGCGACCATGGCCATCTTGTTGGAAGGACTATCCGCTAACGATGTCATTACAGTCAGCACGCAGCGTGAAGGTCAAACCGGTGCCGTAGGTATTGAAGAGTTTTCCAACGAGGCAGCCATAGTTGGTTTGATTAAGAAAACTTCTCTTAACGCCGCTTCTGTGGCGTCATCTCCGCGCATCACCTCTTTCGATGGCGACCGTGATGGCTTCCGTATTTTTATTCAGGAATTTGCTCAAACTGTCGACGCTGGCAGTGTGGCTGTGACTTTGAATGGGCAAGCTGTGGATGTAGATGTGAATTCAACCGGTGGGGTTGCCACCGTGAGCTATGCCTTCACCAGTGTGCCTGATTCGGGCAGTTCTCATTCCATTGTTATCAATTACAAGGATTCTTCCGGTGGCTCTCATACAGCCAACTTGGCTTTTACCATTACCCAGCAATATACCAAGATACCGGCATTCTTCTCCAACAATTCGGTGGATACAGCGAGCGAGGGTTTCACTGCAAACGTTTCGCAAATCGGAATTGCTCAAACGGGTGTCGATAGTTTGCATGGCAATGCGATCAGCAATGCGAATTTCCAGCTCACAGGAGGGTATACGGATGTGGATGGTAATCCATACATAAACGAAGCTGGTCCTTCTGGAGCCAGTACCTGGCAGTTCTCACCCGTTGATGTTAGTTGGGTCAATTTTGAACAAGAAGGTCTTGCTGCCGGTAACTTCAACGATGGGACAGGTTACCCTGATGATCTCATTCCAAATATTCCCGGATTTAACGACAGCATCGATGGGATTGCCGCTGAATTCCTTACTTATCTTGAATTATCCCAAGGCTGGCACACTCTGGGTGTCAACAGTGACGATGGATTCCAGGTCACGATGGGACCTTCCACCAAGGATCTGTTGGCACGAGGTGTCGGGGAGTTTGACGGTGGGCGTGGTGCGAGCGATTCACTGTTTGATATCTATGTTGAAGAGGCTGGGTTTTATCCTACCCGCCTGCTGTATTTTGAAGGTGGAGGCGGATCAAGCGTTGAATTCTTCAGCGTTGTGGACGGAGAAAAAATCCTGATCAACGACCGGAATAATCCAAACGCGATCAAGGCCTATAATAAGGCGCAGACTCGTCCTTACGTTTCACACTTCGAACCTCTCTCCGGGACCCTGGCTGATGAAGTGGCCTTTACCATTACCAATGGAGACACCAAAGTGAATCGTGATTCTGTGCAGTTGAGCGTAGATGGGGCACTCGTGATTCCGCCCAACGTCAAAGTCAATGGCAACGATATCACCACATCCTTTAAAAACCCGGTTCCATTCGCCGGGGGGGATCACTTGGCGATCCTCACATACACTGAAAACAGCAATCCTCCGGTGACACGAACGGTCGAATACCGCTTTACACTGCCCAGAGGAATGGCAGCCGTACTTGAAGATCAGCCTTTCGCTTACTGGACATTTAGTGAAACTTCCGGAGGCGTGGCCGTGAGTGAATTGGGCGGTGGAATCGTAGGCACATACTATAATGGGCCTGCTCTCGGTGAAGAACGTTTGGTGCCTGGCGCTGCTTCAGCGGCAGTGTTGTTTGATGCATCAAAGGGATCTTATCTCGACATTCCGGATCATCAGGATATCAACAACGCTGCCGGCAATCCTGCCTGGAAGGAGAAGACCATTGAGCTTTGGTTCAAGGCGCGCAATCTTCCTTCTAACGAGCCTCTTGGGGCGGGATTTGCTGCGGATGTTGCCGATGCTCAAATTATCTATGAGCAAGGAGGAGCTACCCGTGGTTTGAATGTTTACCTGCGAGGCTCACAGCCCGGTCCCAATCCTCAGGAGGCTGAATTGTGGTTTACTGCCATCAATCGTGCCGAGCAGATATGGGGAGGTATCCTTCCGTTTGAACAGACCGGTGGTATCGGTAGCAATGGAGAGCCGGTTGGAATCAGTACCACAATTAAGGCCAATACGGTTTATCACGCCGTGTTTGTCATGAATGGGGATGCTGAGGTCGATGGTTTCGAAGGAACCCTCACCGGTTATCTCAATGGCGAGCAGTTTGCCGAGGTGAGTGGCGTTCACTTGCTCTATAACCACACGGACGATGTCGCATTTGGTGCACGCAACGAAGAAGCGGTTCTGAATGATTTTATTGCCAGCGGAACCTTCTCTCCCGATTATTGGGCGACAGGTGACTTGATGTGGTATGACGGTTGGTTGGATGAAGCAGCGTTGTACAATACCGCGCTTTCTGCCGACCGCGTCAAAGCACACTATGAAGCAGGTATGCGCGAAGTTCCATTCACTCCTGAGCAACCTGAACCTCCAGCCGGTGCCGGTCAGGTCAACTCCATTGCCCTTTCAGACGGCAG
Organism: Verrucomicrobiota bacterium; assembly: GCA_027619545.1. GTDB lineage: Bacteria > Verrucomicrobiota > Verrucomicrobiia > Limisphaerales > AAA164-E04 > AAA164-E04. The sequence goes on from JAQCFT010000331.1 coordinate 5,219, forward strand.
TGTGGTCATCGAATTTGAAGGTACCCTGAAGAGTTCTGCTACTGTGACCGGCCCATTTGCTCCGGTCGCCGGCGCGACCTCTCCATACTCGGTGGCTCCTGATCAATCCGCCCGGTTCTACATCGCTGAATAATTTGAGTAAGACACAATAACGTTTGGAAAATACACGGCCGGATCCCCAGGGATCCGGCCTTTTTAAATGGTGAATGGTGAATGATCGGTGAGGGGTGAGTTCAAGACATAGGTAACACTTTAGGTTCAGAACATGGGTAACACAATTCGG
>JAQCFT010000016.1 GCA_027619545.1 Verrucomicrobiota bacterium
GTAATTTCAGAAAAAACTCTGCGCCACTGCGTCCCTAGCGCAGCGGGCGTGAGAATAAGAAGCAACAGCGAGCCGTTATGCGCAAATACTTTTGGCAATCTGTATAAAATCCAGCATCCATTTCCTAAAACCGGAGTGACGACTACCGGGGGCAAATTCTCCATTAAAGGAGACGGGGTCCAGTGACGTAAAAGGTCGCCCACGCACTTTCCTGGAGACTCGATTCAATGATCAAGTTGTCGGTAAGGCGGCAAGCACTCCACGTTCTTGGGAACGCGGCTACGGGCCACGTTCTTGGGAACGCGGCTACGGGCCACGTTCTTGGGAACGCGGCTACAGGTCACGTTCTTGGGAACACGGCTACGGGCCACGTTTTGGGAAACGCGGTTACGGGCCACGTTCTTGGGAACGCGGCTACGGGCCACGTTTTTGGGAACGCGGTTACGGGCCACGTTTTTGGGAACGCGGCTACAGTTTTTGGGAACACGGCTACGGGACACGTTCTTGGGAACGCGGTTACGGGCCACGTTTTTGGGAACGCGGCTAAAGTTTTTGGGAAACACGGCTACGGTAGCTATTTCAGATTTTGCACTGCGACTCGAAAGCCGAGGTAGCTGAAGGAATTGCCGGGCCAGGCTCGGAGGCGGCAGGCGGACCGGCAGTCCCTGGCGAAGTCTTCCCAGCCGCCGCCACGGATCACTCGGGCGGCTCCGGTTTCTGGTCCCGGGGGATCAATGACACTGCCTCCAGGGTAGGCGTTGGCATAGAAGTCCAGGCACCATTCCCATACATTTCCATGCATGTCGTAAAGTCCCCATGCGTTTGGTTCTTTTTCTCCGACCGGATGGGTTCTGCTTCCGCTGTTGGTCCAATACCAGGCGTATTGTGCGAGGTGCCCGTAGTCCGGATCGTCTCCAAAGTAAAAACGGTTTTGGGTTCCGGCCCGGCAGGCGTATTCCCGCTGGGCTTCGGTTGGCAGCGTGAAGGCATATCCTTCCGGCAAACGTCCCGACTCACGCTCCCGCTCTGTCAGGCGTTCGCAGAATGCAACGGCCAGGTTCCAGGACACGCGTTCAACCGGTAGTTGATCTCCTTTGAATCTGCTCGGATTTGTTCCCATCACCCATTCCCACTGCGCCTGGGTCACTTCGTATTTCCCCAAAAGGAATCGCTCGGAAATCGTCACTTCCGTCAAAGGCCCTTCATCTGATTCACGATGCGTTTCGCTTTGGGGACTCCCCATGATAAAGGTTCCTGAAGGAATACGAACAAATTCCATGGTGATACCATCGCCAAGATCCAGTGTCTGCAAAGAAGCAAGCGGGTCCGGGATTTTCCGAATCTGGTAAAATGCTGTGGATGGACCGGCCTCCACAGCCAGGTCGTATGTCTGAACCGATTCCATGACTGGATTAAGATCCACAACCTTGACCCAGCTCCCCCGCTCCAATTGTTCCCGGCGAAACAACTCATAACCCAAAGCCCCCTCATTCACCCAGGCCAGTTGAAGCCGTCCATTTTCCAGGAACTTGATCGGCCTGGACAGGGCCACCGCCTCATCAACAGCTACCGAAACGGACTGGCCAAAGGCACCAACAGAAATGGCTGCCAAGGCCAAGCAAGAAACCACAAACAGCAAAAGCCTTGCAGGCGCGCGCCCCATACAAACCCGTTTCCAACCCGGCCTGTTTGAAAACCGGTTACCAGAACCCGGGTTCGGATGCGGGGACTTGGACTTTGAATCACCGGGCATGTGGTCAAGCTTAAAAGGGAGAAGTTGCAGATCAATATAAAAGATCGGCAAGATCATGTTCTGATCCAGCCGACATCACCGGCGCATGCCTCCGAACTGACGCCCGAGAAGATAACCGGACGTCATCGCCCAGCCTATGTGCAATCCATGTCCCCAGAGAATTTGTCCCCCCAATCCGTTTTGACCGACGGCGTATAATCCTGGAAGCGCCGCCCCCGAGGCATCGAGCACCTCGAAGCTCTCATTGATCGCGGCGCCTCCTTCCGTCGTGGTGAACCAAGCTTTGGCAGGCCCCAGCAGCACCCAACGATTTCCGGACAAAGGTTTCAGGGCCGCGGATGCATCCTTTGGCCGATCCAGATTGAGTTGTCGAACCGTTTTCTCAAGGTTTTCGGCTGGCAGCCCCCGTTTATCGGCGAGTGCGTGCAATTGATCCGCCTCAAACGCCAGGTCCGGCCGCAAGTGCAGGTAGTCCTTCACATAGGCATAAGCGATTTCAGGCGCGGTTGAAATAAAATGAGGCCAGGCGCTGAATCGTTCGATGAGGGATTCGTCCAGCAGGATATAAGCCTGCTTGTTCGGTTGCCGGGCAATGTCGATTTCTCTTTGGGGCGACCTGCGTTCATCGGTGAATCGTTCACCGTTTTGATTCACCAGAATGGCCCCCGCATCGAACAGAGCATCTTCGGGATGTTGCCATGTGACGACCAGTCGTTTAATGAACGGCTGCATCCAACGTTTGGGAAGTCGATTACTCAACCACCCCACCCATTGCGCCATCCAGCCCGTGGTCGGCAGCCGGTCCTGAAACGTGCCATCGGCCGGGGGGACAAATCGAATTTCCGGTCCATAGGTCACTCCCATATTCAGCAACCTGGCGCCGGCCTTTTCAGCCAGCACATGACCGTCACCGGAAGCGTGAGGATTGATACCCTCGATACACTGAAAATCATTCCCTTTGAACCGGGCGATCAAATCGGGAGCATTCGCATAATCCCCCGCGGCCAGCACCACACCCAAACGCGATCCAGCCCGATGAACGCGTCCTTCGGTATCTTTCCAGCACACACCATTCACGTGACCCGATTCCATCAACAATTCTGTGACATCCGCCCCGCAAACGAGACTGCCACCCAGCTCCTGTAATCGACGGACCAGCGTATCAATATAGGCTTTGGCACCGGGCACCGCATTGTGCATGCGCGGCTGACGATTGGGGGGCTCCGGGTTGGGCCCCTGAAAGCGAATGCCCATCCCGGCCAGCCAATGAAGTGCTTCGGCGGAATGATTCAGGAAGAATCGACGGAGGGCGGCGTTGTTGTGTTGTTCGATGTCCGGCGGGGCAAATCGCCCGGCATCAATCACGTGATCTTCCAGCTTGTCGGTGATGCCTGCTTCCTTTTGAAAACGCGTGCGATTGGATGTGAACGAACCAACCGCGATGCCTGTGGTGCCGCCGGGCGCAGCTTGTTTTTCCAGAACACAAACACGAACCCCCTGCTCCGCCGCGCTCACGGCCGTGGCCAAACCACTGCCTCCACCTCCCACCACTATCACGTCAAAACAACTCATGGAGACTGCTTGATGGCTCCGGTTCGAATGGCCCAGTTGTTCCAGGAAAATGCCATGGCACGCACGCGGTCGGGATATTGCTGCGCCAGATTGGTCATTTCGGTTCGATCATGAAGGAGGTGGTAAAGCTCCCATTCCCGGAGTTTCTTGTCCCAAACCAATTTCCAATCCCCCTCGCGAACAGCCCGATTGCCGGTGAATTCCCACCAGAGCGTCTCATGACCCTGCCGCATCTTTCCCTGGAAAACCGGGATCAGGCTTTTACCTTCCAGCGGACTGATCGGGTGATTGTTGAATTCAGTCGGATACTCCCCTCCGGCTGCCTCCAGAAAAGTCGGCATGAAATCGATGATATGCCCCACCTGGCGGGTCAGTGTGTTGGGCTGTACCACGGAGGGCCAACGAACGATGAGCGGCGTGGAAATCCCGCCTTCATGCATCCAGGTCTTGAACCGCCGAAAAGGAGTGTTCTGGGCAAAAGCCCAACCGGGACCGCAGGTGGTGTAGTTCTTCTCCACACCAGGTTCGTATTCCGGAGAATCATGACCATATTTCTCACTGCATCCGCCGTTGTCGGAGAGAAACAGCACCATGGTGTTTTCACGCACTCCAGCATCATCAATGGCATTAAGAATCCGGCCGATTCCCTGGTCCATCCGGTCGATCATGGCGGCATACACAGCCATCCTTGAATCCTGCCAATCCTTGTCAACCTGATCATCCCAGACACCCGCCTCCGGGTCGGCCGGGGGAAGTTTCCAACCGGGATCCACCAGCCCCATTCGCACCTGACGGGCGTGGCGTTCCTTTCGTAACTGTTCCCATCCGGACTTATATTGCCCCTCATACTTTTCAATGTCCTCCCTGGGCGCGTGCAAAGGATAATGAGGCGCCGTGTAGCAGACATGCAGAAAGAAAGGTTCCGGCTGTCTGGACATGCGTTGAATGTTATCCACCGCATGATCCGAAAAAGCATCGGTGGTATAAAAGCCCTCGGGAAACTCGGTGATGCGTTCCTCATTATGACCAAAAACCCTTACCCGCCCCCCCTTGAACTCGGGATCGGGGATGGATGGATCAAAAAAGTTACAGCACCCATCCATCAAGCCGTAGTATTCCTGAAATCCGCGATCGATCGGTCGACGGGGTGCGTTCGCCCCGAGATGCCATTTGCCGGTCAGAGTGGTTTGGTAACCGGCCAGTCCCAAAGCCTCACCCAAAGTGACCATGGATTCCTTGAGCAACGGCCCTGATTCCTGCCGGGGATATTGTCCGGTCAGGAGCGCTGCGCGTGTGGTGGTGCATTTGGCGCAATTGTAGAATTGGGTAAACCGCAGCCCTTCACTGGCAAGCCGGTCGAGGTTGGGTGTGCGGACGTCCCCGCCGTAGCATCCGATATCAGACCACCCCATATCGTCACACATGATGAGCACGATATTCGGACGTACCTGAGCCTCTGCGACCGGCCCTGTCCAAAACACCGCTGTAAAAACCCCCACCAGACAACGCGACTGGAATCCTTTGAAAAAGTTTAATATTCGGGTGACAGACATGAGGTCATTGAAGAGTTTGGGCTGCAAAAAACCAATCAAATTATAACCAAGTTTTTGACATGGAATAAAAGATGCTTGATTGTAATCAGGAATAAACCGCGGAAATGGGTATCCGACAGATGGGAGAAGCGTAACGCCACCATGACAAACAACAAGCAGCATACAAGATCGGCGGTCGAGGCGAAAGAACCTGGGGCAGGTTTTTTGGGGGCGTTCACGTTGATCGAGCTGCTGGTGGTCATAGCGATTATTGCCATTCTGGCGAGCATGCTTTTACCGGCCTTGTCCAAGGCCAAAGGAGCCGCACACAAAGCAGCCTGTATCGGCAATCAGCGGCAATTGAACCTGGCGTGGCTGGTGTATGTTGAGGACCATGGATTTCTTGTTCCCAATGGTTATGTCAATGCGGATGATCTGGGAAACCAACGACCCTGGGTATCTGCCGGATCGCACATTGACCGGTTCATGCATACGAATTCCCAACTTCTTTCTGATCCACGCTATTCGGCATTTGCCAAAGGCGGTTACATCACCACGGCAAAAACCTACAAGTGTCCGGCCGACCGCAAGAAAACCTTTTTCATGGGTGTCAATCATCTTGGAGTGCGTTCCTACTCGCTGAACAGCTTTATGGGATGGCTTTACCCCAACTCCGGAACCTTTTCCTCAGGATATTCGGGTTACGCAAAAGCCAGCCATCTGGCAGGCATGCGTGCCAGTGAAGTGTTCACCTTTCTGGACGTGAATACTGACAGTATTTGTTTTGCCGGGTTTGTCACCCGAATGGGGAACAGTGACAGCTTCTTTCATATTCCGGGCGCCTATCACAACGGGGCAGGAGTGGTTGGTTTTGCCGACGGTCACGTGGAGGTGCACAAATGGAAAGATCAACGCACCATCACCAATAAAACCATCATCCACGTTGAAAAATCGGTGGGCAACAAGGACCTCGCCTGGCTGCAAAACCACGCCGCCGAACGGGACCAGAGCCAACCCGCGCGCGAAGAATGATCCCACGGCCACCCGGCATGCTCAGGCGTTCGAGACTTGTCTCAGTTGTTTGGAGGTCCACATCCCTCTGAGCACGCCCCGGCATTCCTTGCCAAACACTCCACAATGCAGGTGGATGACAGCCCCCTTCTTCATTTGAATACGGGTGTTGATATGTCCGGAGATAAGCAGACTGGCCAATTGACTCAGTATGGGTTCGTGCCCGACCACCATCAATCGCTCGGAGGATTCCAAGTATCCCGCAAGTTGAATCTTAAAGAAAGGAAGCACGGACCGATCTGCTCCAAGTTCGTCGGCCAACTGGATGGGAGCATCGATTTTCAATCCTTCATGAACGATCCGGGCCGTCTCGGCCGCTCTGGGATAGGGGCTTGAGACAATCACATCCGGCACAAAATCAAGTCCCTTCATCGCAGGAATCATGGCTTGAATGCGCTGCACGCCGACATCGGTCAGCCGACGCGCCCGATCGGACCAACCGGTGGCGGCAGAAGGATCCTCGGCTTGACCGTGGCGCATGATGAACAGTTCACTCATGAAGCGTGATCAAAGGATCCAGCGCATCGTCACGATCGGCCGGTTCGCCTTCAAACCGGACATCCACAAATTGAATTTCCTCGCTGAGTTCGGGTCTGAGATCCAGCAGCCAATGTCGTACAAATCGGGCGAGTGATTTGCGGGCCTGATCCCGCACGAGCACCATCAGAGTTTCTTCTTCGGCATATTGCACCAATGTCGGGGTCAACTGTCGTTCGAGACTGGCCAACTGTTCATCCACATTGAACCGCGCCCAACCATTGTCCATGCGCTTCTCCATGCGATGCGTATGGATAGCGGGTGGAAGCATCGTTCGCAAACGCGGTGCTTTTACCCGGCAAACCGCCCCCTGCGTGTCAATCTCCCATGGATCATCCAACTTGACGTAATATCGATAGGTAGCCGGAACGCGAATTTCTGCGGTTGAAGTGCCCAGAGAGATGGTATCCCATAAAAGAGAAAGGGTATCTTCCGATTTCAATGTTTCGACACGATCCACCTTGGCCAACTCCAAACGCCCGGTCCCGGCATGGGCTATCACCGGAATTTCCGCCAGGAAGGATTGCTTGAGTGAGACTTGCGCGCTACCGGAGAGAGTGTGCTGGATGCGATCGAGAACACCATTGGAAGCCTCAATGCCTTCAGACACCCCCCTGCCAATCAACCATCCACCGAACAGCATCACCACGATAACCGAGCCCAGGACCATGGCCGTTAAACCCATTAAGGTCATGGGCCATCGGTAAGCGTGGAGCAATCTGCGTGTTGTAGGATGCATGAGGCTGATCAGGGCAAAATCTGTCCAAATAAACTACATGCTTACCTGCACAAATCAAGTGCGCTTATGACGGCTCCTGGTCAAAGAGGCCTGGTTCACCTTCAGATTCTTCCTTGGATGCCCGCTTTTTGGAAATGGCGGGAGTCGGTTCTTCGATCGTTTGATCGGCTTGATCGGCAGGGCCGTTGGCAATGGCTGGCATGTCTTCCTGCTCAACCAGTCTGACCAAGGGGGGCCTCACCAGTCGCCCCTGAAAGGTAAACCCCGGGGCCAGTGTTTCAGCCACGGAAGGTTGTGTGAGTTCTTTGTGATCTTCCCCCATCACCTGATGCAATTCCTTGTTATAGGAAGTTCCCAGTTCGGCTTCGTGAGGGGTCAACCCCATTCGGCGCATCACATCCACCACTGCATGCTGAAAATTGGAAATCTGGCTGATCAGCTTGGGTTGACCGGATTGCAAGGCCGCCTTGTGCAAGGCGAACACGTGATCCATCACCCGAACCGCCGCCTGCAACCATTCCCGCTCGCTGCGACGCAGCTTCTCGGCTTCCACCCGCAGATGTTCCTTCTCGGACACATCCATACTCTGCATGACCTCGACGAATCGAGTGGATTCCTGAGCCATGGATTCGGCAATCTTATCGGCATTTTGAACCGCCGAAACGCAATGATCCTGGATCGAGTGCCACTGTCCGGTGGCATGTCGGATGTGTTCCTCCAACTGAGTCAGGGCCTTCAGTTGCTCGGCAATGTTCTGTAACTCATTGATCTCGTTACGCTTCAATTCAGCTCGATAGTCCAGCAGAAACGGAAGAGCGCTGAAAAACATGCCCACAACCAGGCACCCCACCACAATGCCAAGCTGAAATCCATCCGGCAAACCGCCCACATCCCAGATGATCCACCCTGCCATCGCAAGCAACAAAAGATCGCCGACGATAAAAGGTGTTTTGGCAATGCGATAAGGTTGATTGGAAAAAGACATGTCAGGTCAGGAAATGGTCGGAGTTTTGCCGATCATCTTGGACGGAACCACCCATTCATCAAATTCGGCGTCGGTTAGCAATTTCAACTCAATGGCGGCCTGCCGCAATGTCGAGTTTTCGGCATGGGCTTTCTTGGCGATCTTGGCGGCGTTTTCGTAGCCGATCTTCGGGTTCAGGGCCGTCACCAACATGAGGGAGTTTTCCAGATTGTTCTGAATTTCCACCTTATTGGGTTCGAGGCCGATGGCACAATGATCATTGAAGGATTGGCATGCATCACCCAGATTGCGAGCTGCCATCAGGAAGTTGAAAATCATCACGGGCTTGAAAACATTCAACTCGAAATGACCGTTCATTCCCCCGATAGTGATGGCCGCATCATTGCCGATCACCTGAGCACACACCATGGTCAAGGCTTCGCATTGAGTGGGGTTCACTTTACCGGGCATGATGGACGAACCTGGTTCGTTGTCCGGGATGATCACCTCTCCAATACCACAACGCGGTCCGGATGCCAGCATGCGGATGTCATTTCCGATCTTCATCAAGCTCACCGCAAGAGTCTTCAAGGCGCCACTGGCTTCAACGATGGCATCGTGGGCTGCCAATGCTTCGAATTTGTTGTCCGCGGTACGGAAGGGCAGTCCGGTCAGGCCGGCAATTTTCTCGGCGACCTTGACATCGAATTCAGGAGGCGTGTTCAAACCGGTTCCAACAGCGGTACCGCCCAGAGCCAACTCCGACAAGTGATCCAAGCTTCGCTCCAGCGACTTTAGCCCATGATCCAACTGGCTGACATAACCCGAAAGTTCCTGCCCCAATGTCAAAGGCGTGGCATCCATGAAATGGGTGCGCCCAATCTTGACCACATCCATGAAGGCACGGGCTTTCTGAGCGAGGGTTTCCCTCAGCACTTTCACCTTGGGCAAGGTGGTTTCCACCAGCATGGTGTATGCGGCGATGTGCATGGCGGTGGGAAAAGTATCATTGGAGGACTGGGATTTATTGACGTCATCGTTTGGATGCAAGGCTTTGGCCGCATCGGTCAAACCGCCTCCCTGAAGCACATGCGCACGGTTGGCCACGACTTCGTTGACGTTCATGTTGCTCTGGGTGCCGCTGCCGGTCTGCCAGACCACCAACGGGAACTGATCGTCCAAAGCGCCGTCCAGGATTTCGTCACAAGCCTTTGCGATCAACTCCGCCTTTTCAGCCGGCAACACACCGCAGTCCTGATTGGTCAATGCGGCCGCCTTTTTAAGATAGGCAAATGCACGAATGATTTCTTGGGGCATTTTCTGCTCCCCGATCTTGAAGTTTTGCAATGATCGCTGTGTTTGCGCCCCCCAGTAGGCGGCTTCGGGGACCTGAACCTCCCCCATGGTATCCTTTTCGATTCGATAACGCTGTTCTGTCATATATTTAAAAAAATCTTGAAATCAAGCCATTCGCTTATGCCCAGCAGAAGCGGGAATTCAGGGTGCCTTCGTTTCGGAATCCTTTTTCTTCAAGCGTTTTTTAACTTCCGCCGAAGTGGATAAAAGCTCCGGGATATCGGTGGATCGCCATTTGATGAGCCCCAGCAATTGATATTGATTGAATTTGGCCCGACCATCTCCTTCCTGAGAGTCCATGAGCTGCAATCCATTGTCCACTTTGTAAACCGCAAGGGCAAAACTCGCGATGGAATCGGCCATCTGAGCTTTGAAGAGAGCCAGTTCAGGTGATTCCACACGCCCAGCGAGCGGGATGGGAATGTCCATGGCGGGAATACCCACGAGAGAAGTTCGGGTATCCAGTCCCAGCCCGCGATTGCGGGGCTCGACAATATATTGAGCCTTGTCGGCAGATGCCACAAGCACCGCCCCTTCCTCGGCGAGTTTCTCACGAATCGCCCCCATGACATAGGAGGCATCAACACTTTCGAAGTAACCGGGATCCACAAAAACCTTCTGCCCCAGCAACAAATCAAACTCCATTTCTTCCAGAGCATGATCGGCTGAATGGCTCAAAAGCAGCAATTCCGTAGCCGTCCGCTTGGGTTCGGTCAAAGAAGAAGTATGACACCCGGTCGCCAAAAACCCAAACATCCCCAACACCATCCCTTTCACGGCCCAATCAAACATATCATTTCGTAAAACTCTCATAACTCCAAAAAATTCCATTCTTTCACATGACCACTTTCTTTCGAACGCAGCTCAATTGACATCCCCCATTTTCTGTTCCAAACTCGCCACTTTTCCGCCACTGACCAGGAAAAGCACCGCCATACGAACAGCCAACCCGTTGGTCACCTGTTCCAGCACCACACTGCGCTCGCTATCTGCGATTTCACTCTCAATCTCCACGCCACGGTTGATCGGTCCGGGATGCATGATCATGGCATCCGGCTTTAACCAGGCCAAACGTTCCTGATTCAACCCGAACAGTTTGGAATACTCGCCAAGGCTGGGAAACATGCTGTGCTGCTGACGTTCGTGCTGGATGCGCAATAAGTTGATAATGTCCGCGTTGGACAGGGCCTCTTTGACATCATAAGTCACTTTGCAGCCCATGGATTCCAAAGACTTGGGAACCAGAGTCGGCGGCCCGCACAGAGTCACCCTGGCTCCCAGCTTCTGCAGTCCCCAGATGTTGCTCCTGGCAACACGACTGAAAAGGATATCTCCCAGAATGGTCACTTCCTTGCCTTGCAAATCCCCCTTCTTCTCACGCATGGTGTAAAGATCCAGGAGGGCTTGGGTTGGGTGAGAGTGAGCACCGTCACCGGCATTCACGATGGAAGATTCCACCACACGCGACAGGAAATGGGCCGCACCGGCGGAACTATGTCGAATGATGACGATATCCGCAGTCAAAGCTTCCAGATTTCGGATGGTGTCCTTGAGTGTTTCCCCTTTTTTGAAAGAAGAGGCCTCTGCTGTGAAATTGATGATATCCGCGTTCAAACGCTGAGCGGCCAGCTCAAAACTCACTCGTGTGCGCGTGGATGGCTCCACAAAGAGATTGACGACCGTTTTGCCTCGAAGCGCGGGGACTTTCTTGATGGAGCGACGTCCAACCTGCTTGAATCCCTTGGCCGTGTCCAGCACGGTGAGGATTTCTTCTTTCGAAAGGCTATAGATATCAAGAAGATGCTTCCGGTTCCAACTCATTTGAGAGTCAAATATACCTGAAGCCCTCCATCCTCTTCCAGAGATTTCACAACAATTAATTGATCATCCTCAATATCCAGCTTGCGACCGACATAATCCGGCTGGATAGGCAGTCGACGCTGACCACGATCAAATAGGACGGCCAGCTGTATGGATCGAGGACGACCAAAATCCCGCAAAGCATCCAATGCCGCCCGAGTAGTACGACCACTTTGCAAGACGTCATCCACCAGAATGACATCCATGTCGTCCAAATGATCCGGAATACTTGTCGGCTGGATGTGCGGCACAGGGTTGTCTCCCAGATCATCGCGAAACATCCCGATATCCAGTTCACCGGTTGAAATGTCTTTGGACGACCAGGACTGCTTGAGCAATCGAAGCATGGCGTCCTTCACGAGAACCCCTTTTTGTTGAATACCAATGATCACCAACGAATCGGGAGTCACATGACAAGCCCGGATGGCATCCGACATGGAAACCAGCATGGACTGCACCTCGTCGGCATCAAACATCAATCTATCAATGGCAATCTGTTCCGTGTTCATAGAAATAAGAAAAGCAAATCTTGTTCCGACAATTACATTGTCATCAAAAACCAACCTGAAATGCGGGATGTTGGAAAAATCAGGAAGCAAGGAAGATTAATCGACGATCTGACGAGATTTCCTCCAGGAGGGGCGGTAATTCACAATCCAATCCACCAGTGCCTGGTCAAAACCAATATCACGACCGAGTTTCTCTGATTCGATCCACTTGTGTTTGAGGACTTCTTCGCGCTCGGCCTGAAACTCCTTGTAAAGGGAAAGATTCCTGACCAGCTCGATTTTTCTCGAATCATGCTGAGTTATTTGAGCCATGGCAAACGGGTGGTTGAATTGAGGGTGAGATCATATCACCGCGATAAAGGGGATTCAACCAGAATTCTGAAAAAAACATGGGCCCAAGCCTGCAGAAGGAATATGTTCATAATGCTCATGGACATCGAGAAAACCGGCCGCATATGGAGCGTATGGAAATCGACAGGTCTTCCACGCTTATTCTGGTTAAGAAACATCCTCCCTGAAAGCACGGATTTGGGCATTTCCAAGATCGATTGCCATCCTTGACATCCTAAGGGCACTTGCTATGCTTCCGCGCTCGATTTTTGGCGAGATTAGCCATTTTTCGATTGAAACCGAATGAGTTACATTCGGAACGGATCACTTTGACACAAGAAAACTTAGTATGAAAAGAACGTATCAGCCATCCAAAATTCGTAGAAAACGTCAGCACGGCTTCCTGAGCCGCATGCGCACCAAGAGTGGTCGCGGCATTCTGAATGCTCGCCGCCGATCAGGTCGCAAACGCCTGACACCGGCATAAGGATATGCATGAATGGCACTGGGCCAGGCGTTCCAAATCCCGCTGAGAAAAAACGATTTAGGAAGCACCAGCGAATCCGGTACAGCTCCGAATTCCAGCGTGTCAGGGACAAAGGACGCAGGTGGGTGCATGGTTGCTTGATTGCGAATTGGCAAAGCACGCAGGATAGGACCTTTTCCCGACTGGGAGTCATTACCAGTAAAAAAATCGGAAAAGCGCACGTCCGGAATCGGGCCAGGCGTTTGATGCGGGAATCCTATCGGCAAATGCAACACCAGCTCAAAGCCCCCATCGACCTGATCCTTGTCGCCCGAAAGTCGATTGCAACCATGAAGCAACAACAGGTGGAAAAGGATCTTCGCAATATTCTGAAGCGTCACCACTTGGTGGAGGATTGATTGATGAAGTGGCTGCGATCCATTGCCTGCTTACCCATCCGTATCTATCAGTGGACCCTTTCACCCTTGAAACAAGCCCTGCTCGGCCCCGGATCCGGGTGCCGATACCGGCCGACTTGTTCCAACTATGCGATTGAGGCCATCAAGCGCCATGGGATCTTGAAAGGTGCCTGGCTGGGATCCAAACGCATTCTGCGGTGCCACCCTTGGGGTGGGCACGGCTTGGACCCTGTGCCACCTTGCAACGACCACGAGCACCAAGGCCCCGATCATCAAACAGACATGGATCTTTCATCCAAAAGGAACAACGACCACCTATCCAACCGTGGATGGGGTCACGTTGTGAACTGATCATTGGACGATCCCGGCTAGAACATTCACTCCACATTTGACCGAATCGAAATTATCTCATGGATCGTAAATCCATCTTCATACTCGTCTTATCCATTGCCGGACTCCTTCTCTGGTTCCCACTGGTAAACAAACTATATCCACCACAGGAACCCTCGCCGGAACAGTCAGTTGACAGATCCGGACAAACCGGGACCGAGAACGGAACAGCGGGGGCTTTAGCCAACCTGTCCGAAGCAGCCGCGCTGGATCAGGAAAACGCCACAGCACCGGCAATCTCAGCTCCCAACCCCGGCTCGCAGGCAACCACCCTCACCCCGACAACGGCGGAAACCGAATTGACGTGGGCGAATGAAGACATCGAATACCTTTTCACTTCGCAAGGCGGCGGCATCAAAACGGTTACTCTGAAGCAGTTTGATGAGACCACCACATGTGACGACGAGGAAGCAGGCACTGAAACCGAGAAAGTAAAGTTAAACGCAGGTGTCCTGACTCCTGCGCTCAACATCTACTTCGATCGCCTCGATAATGGTTTTCTGCCTTTTGTTCTGAGTGAAACCGAAAACAGCGTCACTGCGGAATATGTGGGCTCCGATGGCATACGCATTCAAAAAACCTTTGAGCCGGGAACAAATTACGTCATTCAAGCGACGATTCGCATTGAAAACACCAGCGCAGAACCCCGCAACCTCCCCGAGCGATTTTTGGTCACAGGCACGGCGACCCCCGCCTCCGTGGAAGATACCGGCATGCATATGGGATTGCGATACCACAATGGGGACGATGCAGAAGAGGTCAAGGAAAGTTGGTTTGCCAACCGCACGCTCGGCTGCTTCCCAGGAACCCCCCGCACCCTCTACCCGTCCGAACCCGGCGCCGTTCACTGGGCCTCGGTGGAAAATCAATTCTTCGCGATGATCGCGATCCCTGATGAACCCGCCCCCGGATTGGTGACCGAACAGCTTTTGCTCCCGGTGCCCGGACCCGATGTCATAGCTGAACACCCCAAGGCCAACAAAGCTCCAAAAGCTTACCAAAACGCCCTCACCTACCCGGCGCAGACTCTACAGCCCGGCGAGTTCATTGAACAAACTTTCCAACTGTTCACCGGCCCCAAGGAATACAACACCCTGGCAAAATTCAGCAAGCAAACGGGACATGAAATCGATTCGGTCATGGGGTTTGATGGATTCTTTGGTTTCTTCGCCAAGATCCTGCTGCTGTCCATGAACGGATTGAATGGCTTTGGTCTGAGCTATGGATTTGCCATTGTCGTCATTACCGTGATCGTCAAACTCCTGTTCTGGCCATTGACCCAGGCCAGCACGCGGTCCATGAAACGGATGTCCGCCCTTCAACCGCAAATGAAGGCGCTCCAGGACAAATACAAGGATGATCCCCAGAAAATGAACCGCAAACTCATGGAGTTCATGCGGGAAAACAAAGTCAGCCCCCTGGGGGGATGCCTGCCGATCCTTCTCCAATTGCCTGTCTTCTTTGGATTCTACGCCATGCTGCAAAGCGCCATCGAACTGCGCGGAGCCAGCTTTCTATGGACGTGTGATCTTTCCAAACCGGACACCTTGTTCATCATCCCGGCACTTGGGATACCTTTTAATTTGTGGCCCATTCTGATGGGTGCCGCCCAGTTGTGGCAAACCAGCATGACCCCTCCCTCACCGGGAATGGACCCGGCACAACAGAAGATCATGAGATACATGCCTCTCATGTTTGTCTTCATCCTCTATAACTTTTCAGCAGGTCTCGCACTTTATTGGACAGTCCAGAACCTGTTATCCATCATCCAAATGAAACTGATTAAAAATGAACCGACCGGACCAAAACCCGGGCCGGGAGCAAAACCGACTCCCCCAGCCCCACGGTCGGGATCAGGTCCGGACTGGAGCCAGTCCTACCGAAAAACCAAGAAGAAAAAACAACCATAAACCGTTCTTTAAACATTCCGAAATAACATGAACGCCAAACCCAAAGAAACACTGGAAGGCTTGCTGGATTCCCTGGGATTCCCATCCACCGTCGTCGAAACCCATATGGATGACGCCATCTTCCTGGAAATCCAAACCGAGGATTCCGGCCGCCTGATCGGACGCCAAGGCCAAACCCTTAGCCAGTTGCAATACGTCGTCAACCGTCTCCTATTCAAACAGGACCGCAACGTGCCCAAGGTGACACTCGACGTTGGAAACTATCGTTTGAAATCACGCGACTCTCTGGTTGAAAAAACCAAAGCCGCCGCCGATAAGGTGCGTCGCTGGGGAGACGTGGTCGAACTGGAACCCATGAACGCCTACGAACGCCGCATCGTCCATCACACACTCAAAGACGATCCATCCATCGAAACCCACAGTGTCGAAGTCGAAGGAACGCGCAAAAAAGCCATTCTCCTGAGACCCAAACACTGATCAACCAATGACTGATTTCAACAAAAGCCCGTTCTGAAAAGAACGGGCTTTTTGTTTTGCAGGATTGAATGAATCCAACATGCGAGACGGAATCCAACGCCTACCAGCCCCAGGCTTCATCCTCTTACCCCACCCCATTGATCACCTCAAGGTTGCGTATCCTCCGGGAAGTTGAATTTCAATGTAAAGAATCCTGTTTTGGCACCGATCCGAGCTTCTACCTGGATCCAGGCTTGATTTCCCTCCTGCACACGGACCGAAGGCCATACCTGCCAATCCGTCCCCAACAAGTCGGTCGCATATTCAATGGTCCAAGAACGTGCGTCCAAATTGGGAGACACAGGAAACCGTAATAAAATCGTTTGTTGAGTCACTCGAATAATCGGCGCCGGGGCTTCATCCGATACCCAGGGGTTGGTATGTTGGGCGAATTCTTCAAAATGATTACGCCCGTCCTGATCCGGATCCAGGGAGTATACTGAAGCATCCAGTGGCACCTCCCACTGCTCACTCCATTGCTCAAACGCGCTCAACACACCTTCAAAATCCTGAATGGAGACGCCCGGATTCGGCCTGGCGGCGAACCATTGGGAAGCGTCGTTTCCATAGGAGTAAATATTCCGTTTGTGCAGCGAGAACCCACCACCATCTGCGCTGTCAGGCCACAATCCACCATCTCCATAAACGACACGATCGATCCGTATGTATTGGCGCTCGCCTTGAGCATCCACATCTCCAGGCCGGGACAGTTCCAATTTCTCCCCGCCATTGCTCAGGGCTCCGGCACTCCATGGCAACACACGAGTTCCATCCGGCACTTGATAAACAGCGGCGAAAACGTCGGGATCGAGCGCCAGTATGATGCGTTCGCCGGGACTCATTGTGAGGGGGGCCTCGATCGAAAAGATCATGTCAATCCCATCCGTAAACCGCCAAGGCTCGCCAGCATCCTCCTCCCAAAATGTCACGGGCTCGGGCGAAATGTTTGTGAGTTCCAGATATTCCGCTTTAGCATTGCTTTCAGGATGATACATGATCTCAGAGATCACAATCGGCCCAACGAGAGGGGAACTGTTGATCTTTCCGGGAGTCGGAATGGTCATGGGAACAAAATTAACCAATCCGCTGCCGTTTTTTTCATACCTTCCTCTGGAAACACCTGACGCCGAGGGGCCAAAGGTTTCCTTTTCCAGATAATCCAGATAAAGTCCATCACCTGGAGCGAACAATGAAACCGTCTCCCCATTTTCACTCAACGCAAAAGCTATCCTCTTCCCCGGGTGAGATGCGGATTCTCCAAATTGCACATCCTCGTAAAACACGGCGAAAGCACCTCCTTCAAGGATCGTTCCGTCGGGAATCTGAAACTTGCGAAGCTGTTCCTCATCGTCACTAAGATACCAACCGCCGATATCCACCGGCTGTGTTCCCTGATTCAACAGCTCGATCCAGTCGGGTTCTTCGTCATGAGAGTGAGCCATGATTTCGTTGATGACAATCTGGTGAGGTGGGATATAGGGATAATCACTTTCCTGAAACTGATAATGCGCGCCAACGTCCGGAAGGGTTCCGTCAAGGTCCCTCCCCAACAGGGGATTGCCCCGATCCAGTGCCAACGAGCCGGATTTCAACTGAAAATTGTAAGAAGCAGGATCGACGAACCCGGGATCAGCAATGAAGTTTCCTATGCCTTCAAACATCACCGGATCAAACAAGGTATAGACCGTATCCGCTGTGGATAAGGAATCCACCGTCACCGGCCTGGTCCCTGATCCGACAATGATGCAACTATCCACCCAAGCGCTCCCTCCGCCATGCAGAAGGTTCTTTTCGTAAACCGCCACGGCTGTCTCATTGTCGACAAATGTGTTGTGAATCAAATGTGCTTCGGAACCTGTATCTTTGATCCCAACACCCAAAACGCATCCGACGATCAGATTCTCCCTGATGTTCACCAGCGAACCTTGCCCGACGGAAATGCCTTTGTCGGAGTTGTTGTAGATCAGGTTCCCTTCAATCAACAAATCCACACATTGTTCCCCCACATCGATACCGTCACTATTCGGTCCCCTAAAAGCATAGATGCGATTGCCCCGTATCACACCTCCCACGACGCCATCAAAATCGATGGCATCCGTATCCGCAGAAGTGTTGCCCAAAAACACACAACCTTCCACGTTACCCCATCCCCGTTTGACATTGATCCCATCACCCGTATGAGGCGAATGGATGCGGCTATCCATTAAGGTGGTGCGCCCTCCCAAAGCGAAAATGGTGGTTGAAGATTCCAAGTCCAGATGATCAATAACCAACTCGGAATCCATATTCGAAATCGCACCTCGATGTCGAACCGGATCCGGTCCCAATCCACCATTGCGCAAGATCAGATGGGAAACATGCTGCACACCCTCGGCCTGCTCAAATACCATGCTCCCCCATTGGGTGATGCCATTGCGGGCATGAATCAGGACAGGACGCTCAGCCTCGCCCCGAATATCCAGCTGTCCCCTCACCATCAGATCCGCCTGCGGTGCCATCCTTATTTCCACACCAGCCTCAACAATCAATTGCCCCCCCCGCTCCACAGCCAAAGATCGTGGTACGATGTAAGGAGAATGCGCGGCATCCAGAACCAGCAATTCATCCAGCCGCTCGGGCAGCATGGTCTCATCGGATCGTTCAAACAGAGCGGTCCAGTTACGCGCAACGTCCACAACAAATGACTGTTCGGCCTCGGTGGATCCGGTTTCTTCCCAGCCTGCAAACCGGTAACCTGCTGCACTTTGCGCTTCGAGCTCAGCCGGCACATTTCGAAATAGCTCGAACGCCATATTGTAATCAGGCAAAGCAGGCACACCGCAGACGGTCACCCTTCCCGCCTCGGGGGGAACGACTTTTATTTGAATGATCGCGGTGTCCCCCATCCCCAAATGGTCGCTCATACCACGTCGAGCATGAGGAGCACGATTGCGGGAAAATTCAAGGATTTCATCCAGTTCTGAAGAACGTGTCTCAAGGGATTGAATACCCCCATCTTTACGCCACCGGGCAATGTGCTGTTCAATATCGCCTGCAAGTGGAACGTCCAGTTGATGGAGAATATCACGGATCCGGTCCGGATGAAAAGTGCTTCCCAGATGCGTGGCATATCGCTGCGCCAACCTGTTGCGAAACGATGCATTATTCAGCAAGGCACCGACCAATGGGTAACCATCATCAATATTGTCAATCAAAGACCGATCGACATTTTCCCTCCGAAAACCACGATCCAGATCAGGAATCACCCAATGCCATTTGCCTTCATCCGTACGTTCTCTCCAAAATTCCCGGTTATGTCTCCAGCTGGAATTGTATACAAAATCTTCAAAGACAATGTAATCACACAGGCTGTCCAAATCGATTTGAGAAGCCACTGTATGAAACGCATCGGGATCCGTCAGGTCGCTGGACACAGCCAATTGTTCCAGTTCCAAATACGCGTCCGTATCGCCTTCGATCGGCAACAAAGCCACAGCGTTTCCAATGACATGGGCATACTCCAAGTAATTGTATGTCCCGACATTAAGGTGGTGGTGCGTCTGAAACCACACTTCATCCAGGCGCTCGCGTAGGTTGTAGATCCCCCAGTATTCGCCGTTGAGATACATCACGCAGGGCCGGTAGTTCTGCACATCGCAGTGACTCTGCCCCTCTAACATGAATGGCGTCATCGCATCTCGCAGCATGGCATTGGGCCAATTGTCACCACCGTTGCGAAACACAAACTGCCCGAACAACGCCTGTCGTTCGTTGTCAAACAAGGGGTATTGAACCAAATCATCCCCATATTTGCCTCGCACCGAAATCGTCAGCGGTTTCTGGGCAAATCGCCAGATGTTTTCACCGGCAATCTTGGCACCCGCGTTCACACTGAAAGCAAGCCGTCGATCCTCTCCGAAATAATCCAAATGAATGGGTGCTTCCCGCCCCTTGATGATGTTGCGATAAATACCGATGGAACTGTCAAAAAACACATCCGGTTCCACCACCAGGGAAACAACCGGCAAGGCGTGCTTCGAAACACCAAACAGGTAACTATATGTTTGAACCGCTCCCGACAATTTACCAATTTCCAGACTCCGCACACGAAGGATGGTGGTGTCAGTGACTTCAATCGGCCCCTGATACAAGGGCGATTGACTTCCAGGTACTGAACCATCCAAGGTGTAATGGATGTCACCCGAAACCGCACTGCTCAACACCACCTGAAAAGGAACCTCATAATAGCCGCTCGCATGAGAGACAAGCACCGGTGCGGAAGGTGCGAGGGTCTCCACCTGGTCAGGACCATTACTCGCACCAGGTGTCGGTTCGGCATAATATCCCCACCGGCCGGGCTGAAGAGGGTCTCGTCCATAAGAAACATCAGGATACTGCTGATCAAAATAAACTTCATCGACTAACTCAACTTCCCCCAAGGTCAACACTCCTTTCATTTCCAACTGCCAACGAATATCGCTGCTGGTTCCACTGATCTGGTGAATTTCCGCAGCCAGCAGGTTGTTACCCTCACGAAGCAGGTGAACCGGAATTTCAAAGGTAAGAAAAGACCGCTCATCCCCCAGCCGGCTGGCTTGGGTTTCATATTCCACCGGCCCCGTCGGAAGATTGACCCTGAATACCTCCTCGCCATTGAGATAAACGATGGCACCATCATCCACGACCGCTCGGCAGGTGATGGCACTCAAAGAATCAACCCCACGCACATCAAAAAAATGCCGGAAATAATAAGTGGGAATCTTGTTTCTTGACGAAACCCCATAGTCCACGACAGTCGCCTCATCGTTATGCCCATATCCCAAGGGCGCTTCGCCGCTTCCCCAATCACGATCATCCCATCCTTCTTCTATCCAACTCACCCCTAAATTCTGACCCAAGTCATGATAGCTCCAAATTGCATCCAGTGGAATAAGCGTCGAATCAGAGACTCCACCGGAAACTCGATACAAACCAACGGATTCTCCCTCTGCACTTAATTTGAAATTGGTATGCAAATGCTGCACCGTAAAATCGTCCCATGGCGAATATTCCCGCACTGAAACATCACCGGGAACAGCGTCAAAACCATCGGCACGAACGACCAGATGCGATTTGGCAGCGATCACCGCTTCCTCCGGAAAACTCCACTTAACCGGAGCCTCGGGATTGTCAGATAAAAAATACCCTCTCAGTTCAATCGCCTCATTGCCTGGATTGTACAACTCGATCCAGTCAGAATAATCATCATAGTCATGATTATCTGGAAAAACACTGATATTGGATGCCAGCAATTCATTGATGCGAAGATCAACAGACTCCTGCGCGGTTGCCAACTGCATCAGGGCCACCAGCCCTGCACATAAAATCGGAACCTTTTTGAAGGTTTGAATGGAGACATGATTCGGCAGGATGGCAAAGAAGCAAGCCCTGCCACCTTGAATGAATCGTCGGCACGCATTCTTTCCGGTAATCATTATTGATTTCATTTATAAAGGACGCACTACCGCCCCACCGGAAAGTCAGCATTGAATATGCCAATATTAAAAAACATCGATGAGAACTTCTCATGATACAGACCTCATTCTCATGAAATAAATGCGCTGAGATAGCAAGTATTTCCCCAGCACAAAGGGCGAGGCCATGGTGAATATCAATCAACACCCATCCCAGTGACTGATTGATCAACCTGTGCGTACAGGCTGTTTGACAGCCTCATGTACTCCAGAGAGATTCAAATGCAGAATCAGCAGTTGAACACTCGTGCAACCGGCGGTAGGTTTAACGGCGTGAAAGGACTTCAATCAAGTTTCATACTTGCCCTAAGCATCGCTGCCTCAGTGTCCATTACCCTCCATGCATCAGACACTGAGATGAAAACAAGCGACAAACCACCCGCCAAAAGTATTGAAAAAGCCATCCAGGCGAAAGATGCACTGTTTGCAACTCTCTCCGGGAGACTCAAAGAGGTCATGGCAGCGGATGGCCCGGTGGCTGCCATTGATGTCTGCAGTAACGAAGCGGCCAGCATAACCCAATCCGTTGGCAACTCGATGGGATTAAAAATTGGACGCACCGCACTAAGACAAAGAAACCCAAAGAATCAAGCTCCTGAATGGGCCAAACCATTTCTCGAACAAACAACTCAGAAACCCGTGTTTACGAGATTGCCTGACGATCGAACAGGAGCACTGTTCCCAATCAAACTCAAAGCGCAATGCCTCATTTGCCATGGAGAATCCATGTTCATTCCCCAAAACGTCCAACAAGCTCTCAAACAAAATTATCCGCAAGACAGGGCAATCGGTTTCAAGGTAGATGATCTGCGGGGATGGTTCTGGGTAGAAGTTAATGATGAAGACTCACGCCAAACAAAGGACCAAAGCAACACCTGGTTTCAATACGGTGAGATGCACCGCGTTATCGGACAAAAGGATCACAAAGGCCGCGTGCGTCTTGGAGATTTAACCAAACAGGCTAATGTCTATGCTGTCGGAGCGATGGAAGGATTGCACGGAGAAGTCACCATTCTCGACTCTGTCCCCTATGTAACCACTCGTCATACAGAAAATAACTTGGGTGCAAATCCAATCACAACAGATTCAGAAGCAACGTTGCTGATGGGGGCATCTGTGAGTGCCTGGGAGGACACCCCTTTTGAATCAACTCTTGGGCCGGACAAATGGGAATCCCATCTGGAACAAACCGCTCGAGCCAATCATCTCGATACCGACTCCCCTATCCTATTCCGGATGAGTGGACATTTCAGGAACACCGCCGTCCATGTCATCAATGGAGCCTGCCCCATCCACGCCCAACTCCACGGCGAAGAACTTGCCCCCGATGAAAAACCGCACCAGCAAACCTTCGACACCATTCAGGGCACCATCGTAGGAGTCTTCGCCAAGGCTTCCAGTGGACGTTTGACTCATCCGGGAACTTCGGTTCATGCCCACCTGATCTACCAGTCGCCTGAAACAGGAGAATGGCTAACGGGACACATCGAGCAGACGTCTATCATGAAAGGTAGTACTCTGAGTTTGCCGAAACTGTAATCATTCAGTTGAGAATCGGCAGATCAAAATTCCCCAACCTGCAACTGCATCAGATCAACTGCCTGCAATTCCTGAAAAAGTGAATGCTCGGAATACATTTCCATGAGCGCTCCCTTCCTTAAACTTTGCATGGTCTGATCACGCCACTCTCGCTCAGCGGGTGAAAGACGTTTTCCACCTTCGGCTAACACTTCCAAAACCGCGATTTCTTCAGGCAGGGGTTGGTCGGCTATCTGGAGAGTCAACTGATCGATTTGCAACTGCAAGCGACGATCCAACTCCTCACGATCAGCATCCGTCAAAGATGCTTCAAACCTATCCAACCGTTCACGCATCAAGTCAATTTTCATCGACACTAGATCCCCTTCGCTTACATCATCAAACCCGGATGAAGCGATCGGGGCAGAGTCCTCGGTCATTTCCCAATCAGGCGATTGAGTTTGCGCTGGTAGTTCCTCCTGTTGTGGGGCTGCTTCGATCAAACGATCCTCCCCGGAGATAACTCCAGGATCCATCGATTGTAACATGTGGATCACTTGACGGTTTATTCTTGCCTGTTCCACCAGCACATCCTTCACCCTGTTACCAAAAGCCTCCTGCTGCTCGGAGGGCATTTGGAGTGAATAATCGGGAGAGCCAGTCTGAATGGCTCGCAAATCATTCACCAATCGAAATTGAGAAAAAGCCACAGCAAACAGCGCAGAAAAGGTCATCCAGTGGAAAAAAGTATCAAAAGGTCGATTCTTCATTATTGTCTTAGATCAGTTTGTTCATGGGGTCACAAGACCGGTAAAAGCTTCGTGCATTTCGATCAATGAAATGCGTTTAAAATTCTCAAAAATTCCATTTCTCAGTTTTTGCTGCCTGGGCGTTAGAGTAGACTCCTGAGCCGAAAGAAAAGCCACATCCTCAGGTTGGGGCGTCCCAAGTCCTTCAAAGCCAGGAATCGTTGCGGTTGCTAGTTGTTGAATCCGGGTCTCTACCCGGTATTGCAGCTCTTCCCTGCCTTTTTCGGTCAATGAAGCCTCGAACCGCTTCAATTGTTCATCGAATAATAAATCTTCATCAAGTCTGCCTACGTCATTGAAAGGAACAATCCAGGCATCCTCTGCTCTAGCCGGATAACTCTCACGATTATTTGAATCATTACCGGCTTCGCCTGTTCCATGTTGATGGTAACCATTTCCAGTCTCCTGACCTTGAAATCTACCCCGCACTGCGCCAAGGGTGGAATCAAGCTGACGCTGTTCTGTCACTAGCGATTCCAACATCGAAAGAACATCTCCTTCCCCGCTCTTCGGTATGGGCCACTCACTGTGATTGCCTCGGAACGACATCTCCTTAAACGAAGATGCAGTAAGGTATTGGAACAGAACCAACAGCATAACAAAACCAGTCAAAGTAATTTTATCGTACATTTTTATTTCCAGTATGAAAAACGATCTTCAAACAAGCCGATGTATTCGGCATGCATCTCCATGAGAGATAATTGTTTCGTTCTCCTAAGAATTCGTTCTCTGATCTCTCTTTTCCTTGGAGAAAGTGTTTTCGAATCTGCTGTTAACAAGGCGCTCCCTTTCCGCTTGCGCTGCCCTATCCCTTCAAAACCAGGAACTGTGCCGTTTTCCAGTTGTTTAAGTTTAAAAGCGATTCTACTTTCCAATTCGACATGTCCCATATCCGTCAAAGAGGTTTCAAATCGTTTCAGTTGCTCCCGAAAAATCTCCTCATTATTGTAGTCCAGATTCTCACTGGTATAATCAGCCCAAAGTCGCTGGTATCGAATAGGAGGCTGAGGGTTGTCGTTCAACACTTTTTCTTTTTGCCAACTATCAGATTGAACCTCAACCTGTTCATTAGCTCGTTCCACTTTCTCTTGATGGTGGTTAGTATCTGAAAAACAACATTCCAGTGATTCCTGGTGATTGGTGTTTGCCCTTGTGTGTGAGTTCATGTCGTCAGAACCAACCAAAAATTCGTTTTCAGCAAGAAAGGTGTTCACACGTGTCGATATGATTGGCATTCTTGAAATCTGGGAATCAATAAAGCCAACAAAAGACAGTGAGAACACCAGAATATACCATATTCCTTTTACGTTCATTGAAAACCTATCTATTCGCAACCTCCATAAAGCATTAGGTAAAACCTTATAAGAGCATCCGCTTCTTCCCTTGCCTTTCTCATACTGTTCTCACGACGATCGTGGCAATCTTGGATGTCAAGCTCCCAATCAGCTCGACACCACGCTCCACAATCCGCGGGATCAAAATCAACCACACACGGTAGCAGGCACCAAGCCAGTGACGAATTGGCGGAAGCAACGCAGGTAGCTTGAAAGGCATAAGCGCTGACCAATTTGAGTCTCAAAGCAATGCAGAGTTGGGAGTATTCGGATTGGAATCGATTGTAATCCGTGTTGGCGTTGCTGGGTTCGACCAAATTGGAGGCATACCAAAAATCATCGGACCACCCACCTGCACCCGAACTGAAATATCGCCCACTGATGGTTTGACACGCGTAATAAGGAACTTCGCCCGCCCCTGGCGCCGGCGCGGGGGGAGGAAGATTATCTGCCGATTGGGAACCTGCGGAATGGGTCATCAGCATGGCTGACAGAATGGTGCAGCATTTCTTAACAAGATGATTCATCGTATTCTTACAAATAAGATTTAGATTTGTGATTTTATTAAGCACAGTCCGCTCTTATAAATAAGGCGCACTAGAAACTCATCCGAAGAGATGACACTGATGGAGGAACAGACACTTGCCACCACCTCTTTCGAGTGAGCTGAAAGACAAACGAAACCAGCCTTTCAAATGAAGCGGACACACAATTCGTTCAACTCTATAGAAAAGTCAACTCAAAAAAGGATATTTAATTAACTTTTTATTTTACACATCTACCTCCTATCCAACATAAAGCGTAAAATGTCGCATTTTAATACCTAATGTCGTTTTTCAAGATAACATGTCGCACTTTAAGCCAGGAAAAGGCTTCATTAAAAAAACCAACAAAGAGTTTCCCGCCACACCTCCGCCACGCAGGTAGGCGATCCAATCAACCTGACGATCTACCATCAGGCAGGACGTACCGTCCCCGACGCGTCACCTTGTGGCACATGATATCTCGAAGATCTCCGTTTCGGGAAAACATCAGCATTCGAAAGCCTCTACTCCGAACCGCAGGCCTTTGAGTTCAAATCAAGATCCTGATTAAACCCACGGCGCCAAACAGGTAGCATGTCCGTCCCCGACGCGCCCTTATGGCATCCAAACTGGCCATTGTTTTAAAAGGGAAAAACCAACTGCATCCAACACCCAACAATCGCATCGTTGAAGCTCCCGTATGAGTCTGGATCCACTCACCCGCAAACACTCTACCAGCGATGCAATAAGCCTCATTCAATAGCTTGTCAGGGGTTTCTTATTCGTACATATTCGTAAGAATGGTTCACCGCATTAATATCAACTACTTTGCCGCATGCTCACGCATGTTTGCGGTGTTCTGCGTTTTGACTGGCCTGTGTGCTCACTCCTGGCCAGTCTTTGGAGATCAAGCAAAGGAAGAGAACGTTTCGGATCACTCCAATGCATTGGTACCCATTCCTCAAACTCTGCAATTGAAAGTTGGGGACACTTGGAGACGATTTCTTGTTACCGACCAAACGGAGGACGGATTTCATCTGGACCTTTCCGACCAATATGGTCTGACCAGCCAGCAACCGGATATCTTTCATTTCGAAGGCGGGAAATGGATTGCCAAACATTCCGGAAAAACCTCGCTCACCTTACAGGACGACCGCGGAAATTTACTTGGTGAGATTCATGTGGAAGTATCAGAAGGAACCGAAATGCCGTCGCCCCCAAACTTCGTCGACCACATTCAGCCCATCCTCACCAAAGTCGGTTGCAACAATGGAGCATGTCATGCAAAACCTGGCGGCCGCAACGGCTTCGAATTGTCCGTTTTCGGCTACGCCCCGGAAATCGATCATCGGGAAATCGTACAGGACAACCTTGGCCGACGCATCTTCCCGGCCAGCCCGGAAAACAGTCTGCTGCTGCTAAAAGCAACGGGTGCAGTCAAACATGAAGGAGGCTCGCCGCTGGTCAAAGATTCTGAATTCTATCAAACCCTTGTCACCTGGATTGAATCGGGCATGCCCTACGAAAACAAAGACGCCCCCAAACTGAACCACATCGAAGTGGCTCCGGCAGGAGGGAGGCTGCAAAAAGGCAGCTCATTCATCCAGGCCGTCTGGGCGCATTATGATGATGGTTCCATCCGGGATGTCACCCACTTGGCTGAATATCAAAGCACGGACAAGGAACTACTCGAGATCGACCACCACGGGCACGCCACTACCCATCATCGCGACGGCCAAGTCGTCGTCGTAACGCGATTTTCCGGATTGATCGCAGAAAGCCGATGGATGATCCCCCGCGACGACAACAGCTCCGTTTCCGATCCAAATGACGCAAACATCCAGCCAAACAATTTCATCGACACACACGCCTTCGCTTATTTAAAGGAATTGGGGTTTCGTCCATCCGGATTGTGTTCTGACAGCGAATTCATTCGACGATCCTCACTCGACGCAACAGGCGTGCTGCCCACTCCCGAAGAAGCAAGAACCTTTCTGGAGGATCCTTCACCTGACAAACGGCAAAAGTGGATTCAACGACTGATGAAGCATCGCTGGATCGGAGATTACTGGGCCAACCAATGGACCGATCTTCTCCGCCCCAACCCTGATCGTGCAGGCATCAAGAGCGTTTATATGTTTGACCAATGGGTCAGAGAGTGTTTTCGGTCCAACATGCCATACGACCAGTTCGTAAGATCCATCCTCACGCTAGAAGGCAGCAATCACCAGGCAGGACCAGCATCGATCTATCGCGACAAACGCACCCCCGAAGACCTCACGGTATTATTCAGCCAACTGTTCCTCGGCGTGCGGCTCGAATGTGCCAAGTGTCACCACCATCCGTTCGAAAAATGGGGACAGGAAGACTTTTACCAGACAGCGGCCTTTTTTGGTTCGATAAAGCAAAAAGGAGCCGGAGTGTCCCCTCCCATCTCCGCTGGAACCGAAACATTTTATTTCCGAAAAGGTGGCAGCGTCCAGCACCCGCGCACCGAAGAAGTCATGCATCCGGCTCCCCCCGGAGGCAACCATTCAACGATCGAAGAAGGCATCGACCCCAGAGGTTCCTGGATGGATTGGATGTTGGATCCGGAGAATCCATATTTTGCCCAATCCATCGTGAATCGTGTATGGAACGTTTTCTTTGGAAAAGGATTCGTCAATCCAGTCGACGATTTTCGCACCAGCAATCCTCCGGTGCATGAACCACTCATGCAGGCCTTGGCCAGGGATTTCGTGGACCATGGTTACGACCTGCGCCACCTCATGTCCACGATCATGGCCTCAAGACTCTACCAGTCCAGCTCCAACCCGAACGAGACGAACCTCACGGACACACGTTATTTTTCACGTTACTATCGCAAGCGCCTGCCAGCCGAAGTACTGCAGGACGCAGTCACCGACGTGACGGAAATCGAAGCATCCTTTGATGGGCTTCCACCGGGATCCAGGGCGATCGAAACCTGGAATTTCAAAATAGAATCACAGTTCATGGACGCCTTCGACCGACCAAACTCCAGCAGCGACCCTCCCTGCGAGCGCATCAACAAACCCAGCGTCGTGCAATCGCTCCACATGATGCACTCAGAAGGACTGCAATCGAAACTCCAATCCGACAAAGGCTGGCTGGAAGCGCTGGTGCGCAGTGGACTGAAGCATTCGGACATGATTGACGCTGTATACTTGAAGATTTTCAGTCGCTATCCAGATGCAGACGAAAGAGACATTGCAGAAAAGACCATTTCGGGAGAGAATCAACGCCAAGGACTGGAAGATTTGGTTTGGGCACTATTGAATTCGGCGGAATTCATTTTCAACCATTGAGATTAATAACAACATGAGTCGAACAACCATCAATTGCGAAGGCATGACCCGCAGAGACTTCCTTCAAGTCGGACTGGGCGGAACCCTGGGGCTGGGGATGTGTGACCTGCTGAGAATGCAAGCGGACGCCAAGGCAAACGGAAAGCCCGGATCAGACATACGTTGCATCTTGGTCTGGCTGGATGGAGGCCCTTCGCACTATGAAACTTTCGATCCCAAACCGGATGCACCTGAGGACATTCGCGGAGAATTCAAAACCATCCCCACCTCAACCCCCGGAGTTCATTTCAGTGAAGTGGTGCCCAATCTGGCCAAAGTGATGGATAAATCCACCGTCATCCGATCCATTTGTCACAAGGATCCAAACCACGGCGGTGGCAATCATTACATGATGACCGGAGCACCTACCCCGGTGCCGGTGGCGTGCGGAGCTTTTGTCACGTTTCATCCGAGCTTCGGTTCAATGGTTTCCTATGACCGCGGTATTCGAGGAGGATTACCCGCCTACATGAGTCTTCCGCGTGTTTCACGATCGGGCGGCCCGAACTTTTTGGGGGGCCAACACGCCCCGTTTGTCATCGACGGCGATCCGAACAACAAAAATTTTCGGGTCCGCGATGTCGTGCTGCCAAAGTCCATCAGTGAAGAACGCGCCGAAAACAGACGCGCACTCCGCAAAGCGCTGGACCGTCTGCAACGCATGCAGGACCCCCTGGCCAACGACCCGACGGTCACTTTCGATCAATTTTACGAACAAGGCGTGGATCTGGTTACCTCCCCGCAGGCACAAAAGGCTTTCGACATCCACCAGGAACCCGAAGCAGTCAGGGAGAAATACGGCCAGAATGATTTGGGACAACGCCTGCTGATGGCACGACGATTGACCGAGGTCGGCGTGTCCTTTGTCACGGTTTATTACGGGGGATGGGACAATCACACCAATTTATTCGAACGATTCAAAGGCTCGTTCATGGGGAAACTGGACCAAGGTTTGGCAGCTTTAATCGCCGACCTGCACGAACGTGGATCAGCCGAAAACACCATGGTCATTTGCCTGGGTGAATTTGGTCGCACACCGAAAGTGAACAAGGACGCAGGTCGTGACCACTGGCCGCACGCCATGTCGGTGATCATGTCCGGAGCGGGCATCCCGGGAGGCCAAATCGTGGGAGCCACCGATGCCAAAGGATTTTATGCCTCGGACAACGTGCATAGCCCGGAAGACTTCGCGGCATCGCTTTACACAAAAATGGGCATCGATCCGCACCAAACTCTCTACCAAGCCACCGGCCGACCTGTTCGCCTGGTCAACGGTGGAAAACCCATCAAAGAACTATTTGCCTGATTAGCCGCCGCCGCCAGAAGGTGGTTTCTCGAATGCCCGAGATGATGTAGGAACACTGTCGCAAGGGTACGGCAGGGTGTCACATTTTTGCAAATGCGGCTGCCTGGGGCATTGTTCAGTCACTCAGAAAGAAACCATCGGACGAACTCTTTCTAGCCCGGTAACGCTGCAGGAAGGAGGAGTTTTTGCCGGAAGGGTTCGTGCTGGAAGAACGCAAGTCGCGCCTCAGTTGACGTTGATTCTTTTTATTCTCGGCCAAAATGTTGCGTTGATGCTTTTCGATCGCCTTCTGGGACTCCTTGGTTTGGCGCAATACTTCTTCGCGCTTTTCCTCGGCCTCCTTCAGATTTTTTTTCTGCTGCTTTCGAAGCGCGCGCTCGGCATCACGACGTTCCTTTTCCACTTCCTTCAAGGTTTTCCCGGCAGGCTTTTCAGATTGCTGCACGGATTGCGAAGCCTCCTTGACCACCGTTTCCTCCTTACCACGCTTTTTCCAAAACTTCCACCACTGAGCCTCGGCCTGTGGGCAACCCATCGCAGTGCATGCCAGAACGCAGGCAGTCAGCAGTAGGAATCTGCATCGAAAAAAGGTAGATTTTGAAAGCATAAGCAGTAAAAAATGGT
>JAQCFT010000332.1 GCA_027619545.1 Verrucomicrobiota bacterium
TGATCCATGCTTGGGAGTATTACCCTGATGGAAGCCTTTGACCAGTAGGTCGCCGGTACACCGCTTACGTTCAATGACGCTTGGATCGATCATGTGTCCGCAGTTGGATGCCTCGGGATCCTGAGACAAAAAATCCGCCATTCGATAGCACACATGCGTGACATCGCTCGTCACGTTTTTCACGATGTTGGGATCGTGTTGAAAACTGATACCCACGGTAATCTCGAATGGAAGTCCCCAGTTCTGGGCTATGATACCGCCGATTTCGCCGTAGTGGACGTGTAAGATTTCCATTTCGGCCTCCACTTGATTCTTTCCTGACAATTTACAGACAGAAAGATACTCCTGAATTTCTGCGTTCATGAATCGGGACATGACCACTTTTCCAACGTTGTGGAGCAGCGCAGAGGTGGTTGAAACCTGCGGGGCATGCACTCGAAACACTTTGGAACATTGTTCGGCAGTGATGGAAGCCAACACTGAATCGCGCCAAAGCTGGTTTTCAAGGAGGTTGTAAACCGCCAGTTTGAGAGAACGAAGTTGGGTGCCAACGGTGCAGGAAAGGAGAAGGTTCAAGGTTTTGAACTCGCCCAAAAAGGAGATGGCTTCCTGAACGGAAGTGACCCGCATGGCCCGGCCAACATAAGCCGAATTGGCCGCTTTCAGCAACTCCACGGTCAACGCCTGGTCATAGGAGATCAGAGTGCTCATTTCGTCTGTCCCCACATTGGGATCGACGATCATGGAACTTAACTTGATGACTGTTGGGTTTAATGGAGGGAATTGCTTCGCTGCATCGATAATCTCGTCGAGATTGGCGATACTGGGTGGGAGCCTGCTCCACTCTGGTTTTATTTCCCCCATAGCTTAAAGAATTCCTCGGTTGACCGATCTTGATCCGAACCCGCTTCGCGCGAAGTTCACGTCCTCTCGTCAGAGCTATCGGAGGCTTGAGGGTAAACTTTAGGGGAAGATGACTTGAATTTTACCCTTCAGGATTTCCCAAAACGAATGTGGTCGGCCATGCTCTTTGCGGATTCAGCGGTCTGGGAGAGATTCTCTCCGATCAGGGTGAGGTGCCCCATCTTGCGTCCTTTTCGACTCTCTTGTTTGCCGTAGATGTGGAGGTGTGCATCGGGATCCTGCAATGCTTCGCGGATGCCACTGGGCAGGGCGGGACCATCGGAAGCGCCCAGAAGATTGATCATGACGGCCGCTGGTTTGACCAGAGTGGTGTCACCCAGGGGCCAGCCCAGGATGGAGCGGATATGGTTTTCAAATTGAGAGCAACGACAGGCTTCGATGGTGTAATGTCCGGAGTTATGCACCCTTGGAGCCAATTCGTTGACCAGAATGGTTCCATCCTTCGTCAGGAACATCTCCACACCAAAGCATCCCATTCCGTCGACTGCTTCGATGGCCTTTCGCGCGATTTCGGAAGCCTTGTCACGAATGGCTGTTTCGATCAACGCGGGAGCTGTGACCACGTGGCAGATGTGATCCTTTTGAACAGTCTCCACCACGGGGTATTCCGCATGCGAACCATCCACCGACCTCACCACCATGACCGCCAACTCCTTTACAAAAGGGCAAAAGGCTTCCACAAACAAGGGACATGTCCCGCCGCCTAACGCGTCCCAACCCGCTTGAATGCCATCGGGGTTTTCGATGGTGGCGTTGCCTTTGCCATCGTAGCCTTGTTTACGCTTTTTAAGCACCAACGGCCATCCGAAGGATTCACCTATCCGGCGAATATCATCGGTGGACTCGACTGATTCAAATGCCGGAACAGGCAAACCGCGTTCCCGCAATCTTGTTTTTTGAAGCAACTTGTCCTGTACAATAGCCATAGTGCCGGCTCCCGGAATGACTGTGTGTCCGGCTTCCTCCAGGGCTCTCAATGTCTCCGCCTCAACAAATTCGTTTTCCAAAGTGATCAGATCGCACCCCTTCGCCCAGGAGATCAAGACCGCCGGATCATTCCAATCACCTACCTGGTGATCGTGCACCACACTGGCAGCAGGGCAGTGGGCGGATTTTTCGATGGTACGAACCTGACACCCAAGCCGGC
This sequence comes from Verrucomicrobiota bacterium, assembly GCA_027619545.1. Classification (GTDB taxonomy): domain Bacteria; phylum Verrucomicrobiota; class Verrucomicrobiia; order Limisphaerales; family AAA164-E04; genus AAA164-E04. The sequence continues at coordinate 2,072 of JAQCFT010000332.1, forward strand.
TGGCGGCTTGAGCCTGCATCCGTGCCAATTGGCCCCCTCCGATGATACCGATCAGAGGCAGCCGTCCTTCATTTTCAAATGAGCGCGAAAGAAAAGTCATGTTTTTGCCAGCCAGAACCTAAGAGCAGCCCAGCCAGTGGGTCAAGCGAATCAAGAGATGATAGGTAGCTGGAATTGCGGTTGTTCAGCGTTCTGCATTGCTGCCCGAAACAGGATTCAATCATTCAATGGTTGGTTCCAAACGGATTATCGGTGCCAAATGTTTTCTCAGAAATGCTGACTTGGCTATTCCTGAACCCGGCTAAGAGGAGGGGAAAACAATTGACTGTGAATCCGTCAAAGCGGTTGTGTTCAGAACCCACGGATATCTTTGCTTTCTGCCGAAGTTTCTTTGCCAGTTTGTTTAGGGAGCGCTAAGTGATTGGCCGTTGTCTTTTGTACCGAGTTGGAGGAGGAAAGGGACGGCTTTTTGGGCCCAGGTTTCGGCGGTTTCAAATTGGGAGGCTCCTGTTCCCAAGCAGCTTTGGAGCATCTCGGTGTTGATGATACCCGGGTTCAAGGGGATGGCGGCAAGTCCGGCAGGCAGTTCTTGTGCCAATGCCTGTGTAAGCCCTTCGATGGCCCATTTGGTGGCACAGTACGGGGCGACTTCCGGGCTGGTGGAACGTCCCCAGCCGGAACTGAAATTCACCAGGACACCGCTGCCTTTTCGAATCATGAGGGGGATGACATGCCTGATCACGTTTTGAACACCTTTGATGTTGATGTCGATCACATGATCAAATTCATCTGAATCGATTTCCCATAAGGGCGCATTGTGGTTGATGATGGCTGCATTGTTCAGGACGAGATCGGGTACGCCGATATCTTTCGTCACGCTTTGGATCCAGCGGGCTACTTCCTGGTCGTTGCTCACATCGACCGGAGCAAAACGATGTGGAGTTCCCAATGCTGAACTCAACGATTGAAGGGACCCTGCGTTTCGACCGCATCCCGCAACAGTATGGCCTTCCCGTGCGAAACCTTTCGCCATGGCGCAGCCGAGTCCTTTGGATACGCCTGTGATTAAAATGATTTTGCTCATGGTTGCACCTTTTTGCGTCGTTCCATGAGTTCCTTCCAAGTTGTGAGGATGATTCCTTCGGATTCGATGGTCTGTTTGACCAAAGGACTGGTCAGGGCGTTGAGATCGCCTTTTCGTGACTCGCTGGAGCCGGTTACGAGTGGGAATATGTCACTTGGGTCCGAGGCGTGGAACAGGATTTCGGTGATTCCCGGCTTGAGGGCTTTCAGGAGTGTGGCCAGTCGTTCGGGCTTCTCATCCGCCGGCCAGCCGTAGGTGTTGGTGTGGAGGTCGTCAATGACGGGGAGTCCTGCTCCCCACACTTTAGCCACGTAGGGCTTCAATGCTTCAACCGCATCTCCGTTCTCCTGTTTCGCATAAGTGAGATGTCCGCCGGCGATCAAGATGGGGATCTGCTCTTCGATCCCTACCTTCACGTAGCGTTCGAAGTAAGCCGGATGGGCAAAAAGGGTTCCCATATGGCTGTCCAGGTGAGTGATAGGGATGTTCAGTGTTTTGGCTCGATCGATTTGAGCGCGGATTTCGAGTTCGATTTCATCCGCGGTGGCACTGGCCAATACCTGGGGGACGCTGCGCCAGAGGCATCCTTCGTTGTCTACCAGGCCGGGGACGGCAGCTTTGCCGGCAAGGGGGCCCCATCGATAAGATTTCCATTCCGAAGTCAGGGTCAGGTGTAATCCACTGTCCACATGGGGGTGATCAAGAAGATAGTGACCGATCTCAGAAACCCAGGAGCAGGGCATCATGACTGCCCATGAAGTGGCGACACCTTTTTCGACGGATTGAATAGCTCCCTGGTTCGAGGAGTGGGACATGCCGACATCATCGACATGGAGGATGACCACCACGTCATTGGCATTCCAGCCCAGACGCTCAGCAAAGGATTCGGCGTAACCTCCTTCATGACACATGATGTAGCCTATTACCGCCCATAAAGGGGTCAATTTTTTGAAATGGTTCATATTCAACATACATATCCAATGCATAAAGCAGACTAACTCATCACATGTGACATTCAACCATCAACTGATGGTATCGGCCCGGAGAGGAGGACGCGTCGGGGCGCTTCGTGGTGAAGTCGCCGGGTGGAAACCCAGTTGGCGATGGGTAAAGAGAGATGGTGGGCGAAGAGGGACTCGAACCCCCGACCTACTGTGTGTAAGACAGCTGCGCTAGCCACTGCGCCATTCGCCCCACCGGAACACTGCTCCGAGCGGATCAGCGCCAAGACGATAGGGGGATGCTTGGGATCAATCAAGTGCCAAATAGGATAAAATCCGGATTTTTGTTGAGCAAATCCGAAGTGAGTTTTGAACCATTGCATTGACCGAGGGTCGAAATTCCACTATAGGTAATGTACCAACAAGAAAGTGCATAAGACGATGAAACGTTTGAATTACATTGCGAGTTTGGGGTTGCTGGGAGCTGTAGCGTTCTCTGTCAGTGCCGGTGAGCCCATTATTTTTGATCATTCAGCAAGAACTCAGACGCCTAAGTTTGAGTTTGGAGCGGAGAAAAAACTGGACGACGGCACGCAATTTCCGGATCGGAAGGGCAGCTCGGTTGAGGCTGTCGTGGCTCCCTGGCAGAACCCCATGAATTCGGGAAAGCTTGATGCCAAGCAGCGCAAGGCACTGATGGAGGCTTTGGACAAGAAGCAAAACTGGGCTTTTCAATCAGGGGAAGATTATCTTGGAACAGCCGATCTGGATGGGGTGGATACAGATGAAGATTCCTTTCTTTCATCCGACTTGGAGTCTAAATCCGCATCGCTCAAGCTTGCGGAACGCGTTTATTATGGTGATAAGAACAAAAAAGAATCCCTTAACAAACGAGAGCGCACCAAGCGGGAAAATCGTTTTAAGGACGACAAGGATAACCTTTCCACGGACAACAAAAAAAATATGACTGGTGAGGAGTTGTTGGCTCAAAGTGGCGGCGTCGCAACACCTTCCTTCTACCAACAACAGTTCGACAGCCTTTTTCAATCGGGGCAGGGATTGAACAACAATACCAGCAAAGATTCGCTGGGTACCATGTCTCAAAGAGAGGTGACGGCTGCCAGCATGTTGGGCATGGGAAATTTGGTTCCAGAGCAGTATAAGCAAGGCAATCCCAGCTCCGGGCGTTCGCAGAGTTTCCAAAACCTCATGGATTCCAATTTCACGGGTTTATCAACCAAAACCTCACAGAACACTTTGGGAAATCTTTCCCAAAACGGCTTGGGGGGCTCGGAAACAAGCGGATTGGTGGGTAACTTATCTGGTGTGAGCAGTAACATAGTGCCCGGTAGGGAATTATCA
>JAQCFT010000333.1 GCA_027619545.1 Verrucomicrobiota bacterium
CGAGCAATGGCAAAACCATCTACCGCGAACGCCTTCAAGCACCGGGACAATATGCCGCCTCACCCGTGATTGCCAACGGACATCTCTACTGCGCGTCTCAAGAAGGCGTCATCAGTATTGTTCCAATCGGTGACACCTTCCGTATCACCAGCCAGGCCGATCTCAAAACCGGCATCACCGCCACACCCGCCCTCGACCAGGACACCCTTTACATTCGCACCGAAGACGCATTGCTCGCTTATCGTTGACAAACAACATTACCTCCCCGAAACACAGCAAGTCACCTGATTACCCAAGCGCCAATTTGGAGTGCGGTGAGCATCACCGCTCTGGATACGCCAGGGAAGCGCGACGGCATTCTCTTCCCCACACCATCCCCTTACCCAAAGCCTCAAAGACAATCGTACCCCCGAGTAAAACGCTGGGGTGAAGGCAACGATCCTGGGCAAAGCACGGTATTCCTGAAAGCGAACCAGATCCAGAGCGGTGTCGTGACCACCGCAGTCCAGAAGACTCAATTGCGGTCCGTGACATATTCAATGAACCTCGCACCTGAAGCAAATCCACTTGAACAACCTTAGCAATCAAGGCAGGGTCAGAGGCACCAAACAATCATGAAAAAGGAAGCTCTTAAATTTCTGGAAACGCTCGTCAACACACCCAGCCCCTTCGGTCATGAAGTGCGCGGGCAACGGGTCTGGCTGGACTACGTCAAACCTTACGCCGATGAAACCTGGAATGACGCTTACGGCAACACTGTCGCCGTATTGAACAAAGGCGGCTCCCCGCGCATCATGCTGGCAGCGCACGCCGATGAAATCGCGTTATCGGTCAATTACATCGACGACAATGGCTTCATTTATGTGCGGCGTCTGGGCGGCGTGGATGCCACGGTATCCAAAGCACAGCGCGTGGTCATTCACAATGCGGCAGGTCCGGTCAACGGCGTGATCGGCAACGTCCCCCCTCATCTGTCGAAGATGGACACCAGCGACAAGAAACCACAGATTCATGAATTGTTCGTGGACATTGGGGTTTCTTCCAAGGAAGAAGCCTTGAAACTGATCAAGATCGGAGACCCCATCACGGTGAACCGTAACTTCGAAATGTTGCGAAATGATCTTGCCGTGGCACGCGCCTTTGACAACCGCGTGGGCACCTTCGCCATCGCCGAAGCGCTGCGACTGCTTCACAAGGACCGGAAAAAACTAAAGGCGGAAGTTTGTGTCGTATCAAACATCATGGAAGAAGGCGGATGCCTGGGAGCACGTCAGATCGCCTACTCCCTGAATCCTGATGTCGCCTTGGTCACCGACGTCACCCACGCCACGGATTACCCAACTGTCAACAAAGCCATGCACGGGGATGTCCAGATGGGCAAAGGTCCCTCCCTGACACATGGCGGGCCCAATCATCCGGTCGTCGTCGAACGCCTGGAGCAAGTTGCCAAAAAGCAAAAAATCGACATCCAACACGAAGCGGTCTCCAGCACAAGTGGCACGGATACCGATGTCATTTTCTGGACGCGCGGCGGTATTCCGAGCGCATTGATCAGCATCCCCAATCGTTACATGCATTCACCAGTCGAAATGATCAACCTGAAGGATCTCGAAAAGATCCCGCAAATCATGGCTGGATTTGTCCTATCAGCCAAAAAGGGTGAAAAGTTTGAAGTGAAGATTTAGTCCACTATTTTCAAACCACGCAAACACCATCCTGAATCTTCGGATAATATTCTCCGAAACGATCACATGCATTCCAAAGTGTTCATTTGCGCATCACTGCTGATCTCCCTGATGACATTGTCGGGAGGAGAACCGCCTTTCCATGGCACCATCTTTCTGGATCCCGACATCATTACTCAGGAGGATCCAAGCACATTTGAAGAACTCAAAGATGCAGGCAGAGGAATGCGTCGGATGTTTGACCGCCGTGTGAACGGGTGGATTCAGGAAAACGCTTTTCTTTTCGAAGCCAGCTTCAACGATGGGCTCAGCATCGAAATCCAGGTCAATCCTGAACACGAAAATGTCGATCTGGCGCGTCAAGAAGCGGAACGGTATGCCCCTGTCATCGGGCAACTCCCAACCGCTTTACGTAAAGATGTTCAAACCGCATGGATACATAAAGGCGTGCAACCATTCGGAGGCGGGAACAACAATCTGCTCATTCACACTGGACAAGCCGCCCGATATGAAAAAGCCGGTATTCTTGAGGAAACCCTCGTGCATGAAGCCTCCCACACTTCGCTGGACGCGACACATGCCCGTTCCGCTGAATGGCTCGAAGCTCAAACGAAGGACACCTCATTCATCTCCACCTACGCAAGAGACAATCCAAACCGGGAAGATATCGCGGAGAGTTTTCTCTTATTCCTGGCCTTGGAACATCGCCGGGATCGGATTTCCAATGAGCTGGCAACCACCATTGAAAACACCATACCGCACCGACTCGCCTACTTTCGTTCAAAAGACTTCGATTTACATCCAGTAACACCCAGGAAACCCGTTGCATTGCTGAACCATCAGTTTGATCGGGCCAGGCAATTGTGGCATCTGGAGTGGATTCCCACTCAAGGAAGGCAGTATGAAGTGTCCATTTCTCATGATTTGAAATCATGGACATCGTTGGTTACGATCCCTTCGTCCCAGGAAGACAACGGAACCTGGCAGCAAACCAAGCCACTCGGCCAGAAGGCCTATTTCCTGCAGGTGAGATAAAAGATCCGCACGATCATGAAAAGAGTTCAATTATTACCCGACCATGTCGCCAATCAAATCGCTGCGGGCGAAGTGGTGGAACGACCTGCCAGCGTGGTGAAGGAACTGGTGGAAAACGCCATTGATGCCGGTTCCAAACGGATCACGGTGGAGATTGATGCGGGCGGACGCAGTTTGATCCGCGTGACCGATGACGGTATCGGCATGAACCGTGACGACGCACTTATGTGCCTGGAAAGACATGCCACCAGCAAGATTCGGGAAGCGACCGATCTGGAAGACATTCACACCATGGGATTCCGCGGCGAAGCCCTCCCGAGTATCGCCAGCGTCAGCCGTTTCACACTGACCACCCGCGAACGCGATGATGCATCAGGCGAAGCCACACGCATCGTGATTCAAGGCGGCAAAATGTCCCATGTGGAAGCAGCACCCAGCCCGTCGGGAACCTGCATTGAAGTGCGACAGTTGTTCTTCAACATGCCCGCACGAAAGAAATTCCTGAAGACCAAGGAAACGGAAAAATCTCACATTCAGCAATACCTGACGCTGGCCCTGCTGGCACATCCACAGATCGGGTTCAAATTCGTTCAGGATCAAAGAACCGTCTTTCATTTGAACCCTGTTGAAATGGATGAATCCCCGGAGTCGAAGATGAAGGCTTTGCAGGAGCGCTTGAGATTCCTCTATGCCGAAGATGTGCGTCTGTTGCCGGTTCAGTTTGAAGACACCATCCAGACCAAGGTAAGAGGTGAAGATAAGGATTACTTCGAGGAAAACCCCGTTCATATCTGGGGATTCACCGGAGCGCCAGGAGTCGCCCGGTCATCGCGCGCCGATCAGTATCTATTCGTGAACCAGCGCCCCATCGAAAACCGCGCCCTGAACTTCGCCCTGATGGAAGCTTATCATACGGCGTTGATGAAGGGGAAATATCCGGTGTGCTGCCTGTTTTTCGAACTCTCCCCGGCCTTCGTGGATGTGAATGTTCACCCCGCCAAGAAAGAAGTGCGATTCCACAATGAGTATGCGGTGAAGCAATGCGCCGTGCGCGCCGTGAAACGCGCGCTTTTACAATTCTCCATGGGATCCGCTCCAACACCGAATCAAGCCGTTGCGCCTCCCGTCGAAATTTCAAATGATGCGGAAGATGTGGTTCCCGTTTCTCCTGGAACCACGACTTATCCGGCGCCTGGCACCGATCGTTCATCAGACGTGCCTCCGCCCAGATCGGAAGTCATGTCGCTGCCCACATTTGAAAACCTGGCTCCCGTTCAAAACAAGCGCAAGCAAACCCCGTCAACAGGAACCGCTGCTACACCACACGGAATATGGGAATCCCATGTTCATACTGCGGACCATCCACCGCAGCCTGTGTCGACGCAGGGAACGCCACCCTCTGCCCCCGTTCATCAGCCAAGCAACATTGGAGCTCCTACTCCTCTGCTTGCAATTCCAATGCGAATCATCGGGGTCTTAGGGAAGTTATATGTATTGCTAGAATCCGACCGGGGACTGGTTCTGCTCGATCAGCACGCCGCACATGAACGCATTCTTTTCGAAAAAATGCTTCGTCAATTGGAAACCGGCGAAGCGCCATCCCAACGATTGTTACTTGCGGAAACCATTGAATTAAGTCACAAGGACGCGCTCTTCCTCCATAAAGTAATCGAAAAACTCCAGAAGCTAGGCGTGGAAGTCCGGGAGTTCGGTGAAAACACATTCATACTGGATGCCCTCCCCCCCTTCGTCAAAGCCAAGGACACGAGACAATACATGCTGGATGTCATCGACGCCTTGAAAGAATCCGGCGAAGTCAACAAACTGCGGCTGGGTGAAGATGTCATCGCCAAAACCGTGTGCCGACATGCGGTCAAAGCCAACGACATCCTGCGCGGACCGGAACTGGAAAAACTGATCGAAGACCTCAAAGCGTGCGGGATGCCCTACACCTGCCCCCACGGTCGCCCCACCTTGATCGAAATGACCTTCGGTGAACTGGAAAAGAAATTCGGACGCATCCAGGGATAGGTTACCGGCTCACAGTGGAGTGTGTTTGGTTTGCTTTTAGGTGTTAGCTTTTAGCTTTTAGATATTAGGTGTTAGCTGTTAGCTGATGGTTGTTAGCTGTTAGCTGATGGTTGTTAGCTTTTAGGTGTTGGCTGTTGGGGCTTTTGTAAGTGATGAAAATTTCGGCTTGTCTGGCCGAGCCGTTTTTTTCCACGCAGCAGGACAAGACTTATCACGATGCAGACACACATCAGAACGGTCAATCCCAGATAAAACTGGAAGCCGTTCACCAGCCCAAACCGCTCCGAAAGTGCGGACATGGCAAAGGGAAACAAAAACACCCCCAACCCGCCACTGGTCGACACCATCCCGATTGCCGCGCTTTGCCTTTTGGGAAAACTCATACCGATCAGGGACATCACACAGGGATAAACGATCGAGTACCCCACCCCTGTCAGGAAAAACAACAATGCGGACAACCAGGGCATCCGAATCCAAATCGCCAGCAACAAGGCTACCAATGATCCCAATGAACTGATCAACAAATGGTTCCCCTGACGTTTACCGTGATCCCATAGTCCATGCGCCATACGCCCAAGAAACACCCCGAACCAAAACAGAGCCACCATCAAGGCCCCGACCGAAGCAGAGGTTTGGTGAATTTTCACGAAGTATTCGGCTATCCAATTTTAATTGCC
>JAQCFT010000334.1 GCA_027619545.1 Verrucomicrobiota bacterium
AATCAATATCAAGACAGCAACCTTGGTGGTTGCGTTTGCTGGCACGTTTGCCATGAGCACGACAGGTTGTGTGGTGAGTTTGGGGAACAGAGGAACCCCTCGCCATTCAGAAGAAACAACCCTTGGTCAGGAACTGATCGACCTCAAGGCGGCGAGAGATTCCGGGGCGTTGACGCCTGATGAGTATGAATACGAACGGCGGAGATTGTTGGATCATCGTGATTGAAGGGTGCTGCAGGTAGATCGGACCGTCCCGGTCCGTCCCCGCCAGCGACAGCTACGCGGAAGATTTGGATTAGGATGGTATGGAGGCATCCATCGTAAGATGAAATGTGAGTATGGAAGCCACAAGAGAAGCGCCAGGGACGGCACGTTCTACCTGTGGACGCCATTCGTTCCCACTTCAATTCACTATTTAAAAAAGGGCGGATCTCTTGGATCCGCCCTTTTGCGTTTTTAATTCAATGGATAGGTTTTGATTCCGAAACCTTACTCGGTCGCTTCATCCGTTGCTTCGGGACTTCCCTCTTGGTTGGACTCAGGGTTCTCCTTGCTTTCGGCGTCACTTGATTCTTCATCGGATTCCGAGTCTTCGTCGTCCTCATTTTCATCGTTGATCACGGGAGCAATGGCTTGAAGTTTGTCTTTTGATCCAGTGTCCACGAGTTTGACGCCCATGGCGTTTCGCCCGGTTTCACGGACGTCGTCCACCTTGATGCGAACCATTTGGCCACCCACGGTGATCAGCATGATTTCGTCGTGATCATGAACGGTCAAAGCTCCGACGATGCCTCCTGTCTTGTCGGTGGTGCGCATGGTGATGATGCCCTTGCCGCCGCGGGTTTGGCGGCGGTAGTCTTCGAAGTCGGTTCGTTTGCCGATTCCTTTTTCGCTGGCAACCAGGAGAGTGGCGCCTTCTTCCACGATGGCCAGTGCGACCACACGGTCATCTTTCCCCAGTGAAATGCCGCGAACGCCAGTTGTGGCGCGTCCCATGGATCGGGCGTCGGATTCGAGGAAGCGAATGCTCTTGCCGTTGCTCGTGATGAGAACGACTTCATTCTCACCTGATGTCAGTTTGACTTCGATCAGGCGGTCCTCATCGAGAATGTTGATTGCCTTGATGCCTCCTTTACGGTGGTTCTTGAAGGCGGACAGTTCGGTTTTCTTGACCGTTCCGTTTTCGGTGGCGAACAAGAGGAATCCGGGTTGTTCCCAGGTGATGTCCTTCTTCGCTTCGTCGGTTTGTGATTCCACACGGATCAAAGCTGCCACTTTTTCGTCGGGCTGGAGTTCCAGCACGTTGGCGATGGAACGTCCCTGAGCGGTTCGGCTCATTTCAGGCACTTCGTGCACACGTTCCACGAATACACGTCCGGTGTTGGTGAAGAACATCAGGTAATCGTGGGTGCTGGCTGTGAACAGGTGTTCGACGAAGTCTTTGTTTTTGCCATCCACAACACTCTTGCTTTTGGTGGCCATGCCGATCACACCTTTGCCACCCCGGCGCTGGGCACGGTATTCGGTGAGGTTGGTGCGTTTGATCAGGCCGTTGTGCGTCAGAGTGATGATGACCGGTTCGTTGGCGATCAAATCTTCAATCAGCATATTGCCGTGGAAGGGGATCAGTTCGGAACGGCGATCGGTCGCATATTTATCGCGGACGCGTTGGAGTTCTTCTTTGATGATTGCCAGGACGCGGACTTCACGGGCAAGGATATCCATCAGGTCCTTGATGGTTTCCAGCAGTTCGCCGTATTCCTTTTTGACCTTGTCTGTTTCCATGCCGGTCAACTGGTAGAGACGCAGTTCCAGAATGGCATTTACCTGTGCTTCGCTCAATTCGTAACGACCGTTGACCAGGCGTGCTTCGCTGTGGATGAGGATGCCGAATTGTTCGACTGTTTCACGTGCAAATTCGTAGGCGAGCAGTTTGGTCTTGGCTTCTTCGCGGTTGGCGGATTCGCGAATGATGCGAATGAAGTCGTCAAGGTTGGCCAGTGCGATGAGGTAACCCTCCAGGATCTCGGCGCGTGCTTCGGCCTTTTTCAGTTCGTAACGCGTGCGTCGCAACACCACCTCTCGACGGTGTTCGATGTAGCAATTGATGATCTCCTTGAGGTTTAGCGTTTTTGGCTTTTGATGGTCAATTGCCAGCATGTTCACGCTGAAAGTCGTCTCCAGTTGCGTGTATTTATAGAGATTGTTGATGACGACTTTTGGAATGGCATCCCGCTTTAGTTCAATGACCAGGCGTGTGTTTTCGTCTGATTCATTTCGCAAGGCGGAGATCTCGGTGATGATTTTTTCATTCACCAGTTGGGCAATGCGTTCTTCCAATACGGCGCGGTTGACGTTGAACGGAATTTCCGTGATGACAATCTGTTCGCGTCCGGTCTTGGTGTTTTCCACTTCAACCCGACCGCGGATGCGGAGACTGCCACGTCCGGTGTGAAAATATTGTCGGATGGGATCCAGTCCGCAAATCTGACAACCACTTGGGAAATCCGGGCCTTTGATGTATTCCATCAGGCCGTCAATGGTAATGCTTGGGTTATCGATCTGGGCACAGATACCATCAACCACTTCCCCGAGGTTGTGAGGGGGAATGTTGGTAGCCATCCCGACTGCGATGCCCGTTCCACCGTTGACGAGGAGGTTGGGAAATGAAGATGGGAAGACGGATGGTTCCACGGTGGAATCATCGTAGTTGGGAACGAAATCCACGGTGTCTTTCTCCATGTCATCCATCAGGATGGATCCCAGATGGGTCATGCGAGCTTCCGTATAACGCATGGAAGCGGGTGGATCTCCTTCCACTGAGCCGAAATTTCCCTGACCTTCAATCAAGGTATCGCGCATGGCCCATGGTTGAGCCATGTGCACGAGTGTCGGGTAGATCGCCTGATCCCCGTGGGGGTGGTAGTTACCCATGGTTTCCCCGACAATCTTGGCACACTTGATGTGCTTTTTACTGGGACCAACGCCGAGGTCGTTCATCGCGTAAAGGATGCGGCGTTGGGAAGGTTTGAGTCCGTCTCGAACGTCGGGCAGTGCACGCGAGATGATGACCGACATGGAGTAATCGAGAAACGAGTTCTTGATTTCGTCGGCGACGTTGATCTTTTCGATACGGCCGCCTGACGGTGGTGTTGTAGGTGGTGTGGAATCGGATTCCGCCATAATATGTCTTTGCTAAGGGTGGCAACCGGATGGGTTGCCTCAAGTAATGATCAAATTAAATGTTCAGTGAGTTTGTTGTTCCATGGGTGTTCCCGGATCAAACGTCGAGGTTGCGGACGTTCAATGCGTTGTCCTCGATGAACTGTCTGCGTGGTTCCACTTCGTCGCCCATGAGTTTGGTGAACATCTCTTCCGCTTCGACTGCATCCGTCAAATCGACCTTGAGGAGCTTGCGCGTTGCTGGGTCCATGGTGGTTTCGAACAATTGTTTGGGATTCATTTCACCCAGACCTTTGAAACGCTTGATTTCCAGGCCGCGTTGTCCGACTTCCTTGATGCTTTCGAGGATCTCTGCGATGGAGAACAGTGGTTTGACCTGCTGTTTTTCACCTTCGCCTTCGAGGAGTTCGTAAAGTGGATTATCCTGAGCCGAGTAATGTTCGACGTTCAGACCGTTTTCAGTGAGTTGATTCAGCAGTTTTTCAATAGCCTTGCTCTCATGCAGTTCCACGTGCCGGGCCCGTCTTGTGATTTGGCCCTTGGTCTTTTCGGTTTCCGTATCATCTGACTCGGACTCTCCGAACAATCCCAGATCGAGGTTCTCTTTGCCGAACGCTGCCAGTTCTTCTTCGTTATTGAAAAAGTGGGTGTATTCTTCGTTTCCGGCACGAATCTTGACGAGGTGGCGCGGCAGGGCTCCTGATGCGCTACGGTGTTCCAGGTAATCAGCGAAATCACCGCCATGGCGCTGAATGGCGCAGGCAAACTTGTCCAACGATGAAAGCAAATCGAGAATTTCTCCCAAGGATTTGTCTTCAAGCGTGGTGCCATCGGAAAGGTTCTTGAGTTTCACCTCGCTGGATCCCAAACGAATCAGGATTTTGCTGAGCGCGGCGTCGTCGGGGACGTATTCGGAGTGTCGTCGGCGACTGATCTGGTAGAGCGGAGGCTGTGCGATATACACATAACCCCGGCTGATCAGGTCCGTCATGTGGCGGTAGAAAAAGGTGAGCAGCAGTGTTCGAATGTGCGATCCGTCCACGTCCGCATCCGTCATGATGATGACCTTGTGGTAGCGCAACTTGTCCGGATTGAACGTGCCTTCGCCCTCGCCCGTTCCGATGCCGGTGCCGACAGCGGTGATCATGGTGCGGATTTCGTTGTTTTGAAGCACTTTGTCCAGGCGCGCTTTTTCCACATTGATGAGTTTACCTCGAATGGGAAGGATGGCCTGGAATTTTCTGTCCCGACCTTGTTTGGCAGAGCCGCCTGCAGAGTCACCCTCAACAATGTAAAGTTCGGTGTTTTCCGGATTGCGATCCGAACAATCGGCCAGTTTTCCGGGAAGACCGCCTCCGGTCATGGCGCTCTTGCGAACCGTTTCCCGCGCTTTCTTGGCTGCTTCGCGTGCTCTTGCGGCCATGAGGGATTTCTCGATCACCTTCTTTGCGATGCCCGGATTGGCATCAAAAACTTCCATCAAGCCTTCATAAACGATGGAGGAAACAACCCCTTCGATTTCGCCATTGACCAGTTTGACTTTGGTTTGGGATTCGAAACGCGGGTTCGGCAATTTGACACTGAGCACACAGACCAGACCTTCACGGACGTCGTCACCTGAAATGTTGGGATCCTTGTCCTTGAGGAGGTTTTTGCCGCGGGCGTATTGGTTGATGGCGCGCGTCAGGGCGGTGCGGAAACCGGTCAAGTGCGTGCCTCCATCCGCATTGGGGATGGAGTTGGCGAAACAAAGGATCTGGGAGTTATAGGTGTCGTTGTATTGCACCACACAGTCGACGTAGGCTTCCTCGTCTTTGCCTTCCACCAGGATGGTTCGACTGCCTGAAAGCGTGATCGGGGTGGGGTGGACCAACGCCTTGTTGCGCCCTAATTGGCGGACGAACTCTTCGATGCCGTCCTTGTAATAGAATCGCTCGGTCTTTTCGTCCTGGCGTTCGTCCGTCAGGGCAATTTCCAAACCCGGATTCAGAAAGGCCAACTCACGCAAGCGGTTGGCCAGGATTTCAAATTTAAACTCAGTGGTGATGGTAAAGATGGTGGCGTCCGGTTTGAAAGTGATCAGGGTGCCGGTGCTTTTGCTTGTGCCGATGACGGAAAGTTTCTGGGTGGTTTTGCCGCGGGCAAATTCCATGAAATAAACACTTTTATCACGTGATACCTCCACTTTGAACCAGTCGGACAGTGCATTTACACACTTGGCGCCCACGCCATGCAAA
>JAQCFT010000335.1 GCA_027619545.1 Verrucomicrobiota bacterium
CGTGGACCCGCATGCTACGGTCACCGGCCGGTGTGAGCAACTGGTTTGCTTGTTGCCCAGAGTGAACAACAATGACACGATCTTTATTACGAACGGATTTGACCTTCCGGATGAGCTGTCGATGGGCTGGATTTTTGTCAATGGCTCCAAGTGCCTCAAGCCAGTCAAAGAAGCCGCGGATAGCAGCTACCCGGCGACGGATGGTCGCGGCCTTTGCACCTTCTGACTCCATACGGGCGATGTACTGGTTGACCCGTACAAATGAGATATCACGGCTCTGATCCAATGTGACCTCATCAGTACCAAAGAAATCAACAAGGTCCGCTCGATAGGCACGGCGAGTCGCATTCCGGTCGAACTTGAGCAGGTAGGTCTCCAGAAGTCTCTCCGTGATGAGGCCACCGGAAGAGACGGGTCGGTCCAGCGGAAATCTTGAATCGTTTTGCATCATGATCGTGATTCAATAAGGCGACGCTTAATCTCCGAGAGGACGGTCATTGCGTCCAGTTCACCAGAAAGCGCTGCATCTATTTGCCTGGCCAACGACGGCCCGATCCAAACGCCCATTGGTGCAGCATTGAGGCTATTGGGGGCAGAAAGACGGTCAAAGGTGTTATCTGCCAGCGTGCCCCAAGCAAGATTGACGTATCGATTGTCTGACGGATTACCGTTCAAATGACGAACAACGATCTTGGCATCAGAGTCTGCGGCCTCAGCCTTTGGTGGATCAAGAAAGGCGCCAGCCACCAGCTGATGTACGAAAGCACGCCCCCTGCGTGGACTCCCAAAAGGATTGGTTCGGTTCCAGTCCATAGCCCACGTAACATCCCTGTGACCACGATACTGGGCCGTTCCGGTCGTGATTCTCAATCCCGTTTTTTCCCCAGTGGTTCTCAACAAAGGAACCAAAGGCAGAATAATAACACGACCCAGAGAAGAAACGAGCAAGCGGTTTTCCGCTTCAGGGAAACCGACCGGCAGTCTCCATTCTTCATCGGAGTTGGAGAAAGCTTCATTGAGAACCGAAAGTTCGGCTGTCGAGAGACTCAAGTCCTTCAGTGCGTGCAAAACTTGTTCTCTGGCCTTTATCATTCGCCTCTGTCTATTTTGAGTGTATGATAACTATTATTATCATACTATACAACACGGTCGAAAAGCATGGTTGTTATCGAAGCATTTATTCGGGGTATGCGTAATCCTGTTCTATAAATAACAGAGACTCCCTCCGAATGCCCTGGCTGTTCATCCTTTTCGTTCTCGTGCCGGCTCTTGAGCTGTACATCCTCATCCAGATCGGCCAGGTCATTGGCGCCTCCAATACGTTCCTGATGATCCTGGCCACGGGTTTCCTGGGGTCCTGGCTTGCCAAAACACAAGGTCTTGCCACCTGGCACGCCTTGAATGAGCGTTGGGCCAAAGGCCAGATCCCGGGCAAGGAACTCATCGATGGCGCCATCATCCTGGTCTGCGGTGCGCTTCTGCTCACGCCTGGCGTCATTACGGACGTCCTGGGCCTTCTGGGATTGATTCCCGGATCGAGGGCTGTATTCCGGGCGACCCTGCAGAAAATCTTTTCCGGGCATCCAGCGATCCGCGTAGGTGTGCACATGGGAACAGGCTACAACTCCATGCGCACCAGTGACTCCGCTCCCGAGAACACCAGCAATGGTTCAGGTGGTTCGGCCGCGGTCTCAGGCGCGGCAAAACAACGCCCAACCCATTCGGATACCGATTGAACGCTCTGGTACGATGCGTCCCCAGTCCCGTTATCACTGAGCCGAATCCGTGATACAACCCGACATCCAACATCTTCTCGAACGCCTGAATCAGGTGGCTGAATTCCTGCCGCATGCCTCGTTGCGGAATGAGCACATTTCCCGGTGGTCCATCGGGCAACAGGCTGAGCATGTGATCCGCGCCACATCTGCGTTCACAGTGCAGATCCTACGAAATCGAAAGCCTGACGGAAGTGGTGTCCAGAAGCCGATAACGGCCCAATTGCTGGCACACGGCATGATTCCAAGGGGTGTGGCCGATGCCCCGGAAGCAACGCTCCCACAGTTGTCGACATCGCCGGAAGAACTGGAGACCCTATTACTTAAAGCACGTAAAAGAGTATCGCGCCTCGTTGAAGTGCACCCAGAATCCGTGGCGAATCACCCGTATCTGGGCGAAATGGATCGCGACGAGATCTTTCGATTCATGGTCATCCATCTGGATCACCACCTGGCAATCATGCGGGAAATCCAGTCTGCTGTCCAATCATGAGAGCCAAAAGTACGCACTGAAGATCCGTGTATTCCTTAGCGCCACAATGCTATACGGGCGCACATTCATGTTTACTGAGAACAATAACAGACTGCCAGCAGCCGCACATATGTGCGGCGAACTGCCTCTTCAGTAGGCAATCCGGATGTCGATGTGCCATGCGGCGGAAAGATTTTCCAGGACGTCTTTTTCTTTGTCCGATATCTCGCCGTCCGAACGCGCAATGGTGATGAGATCGTCCAGGATGATCAGGCGCTGTGACCGGGACAAAGCCTCCTTGATGGATAGGACGGAGTCCCGGATGTCTTCCCGCTCAGGCCCCTGCCCATAGTAGTGCAAAGCCGTTCGCAGGATGGCACGCAGCTGATCCTCTTCCAAATCGGGCTCCCATTCGCCCAACCGGCCAATCATGGCCTGGATTTCCGCCTCCGTAAGGTCCCCATCTGTCGAATGACCCATGATGATGTACATCAGGGCGGTGTCGTGCATCAGGCTCCATTCCGGGTCATTCTCCATCCGGGCCGAGGATTCTTCGATGAGGCGATCCTTGGTGGCCTTGATATCCCACGCCCCGGCAAGCACCGACAACAGATTCTGCTCGGCATTGAGCAATACGCCATCCGCTTCAGCCACGCGCATGACATCCTCCAACACTTGCCTCCGTTGCTCCACATTCAGCGCCTCGCCCAGCGTTCGAACCGACAATACTACTTCCTTCTCTGCATCGGATTCGAAAAAGACGGAGGCCGCCTCCATGACAATCTCGTGGATTTCCTGCTCGGTTGCGTTCGGTTTCCATCGATGCAATGAGGCAGAGATGGTGTCCACCTCCTCATCCGATAGATGCGCGTCGGCTGAATAGGCCAGTGCCAGGAATACCAGGGCAATGTCGTGGACATGTGTCCAGGATTCGTCTTGATGGTGCATCGTATGAAAGGAATCTCAACGTGATGGGAATGGAGTTCGGCCAGCTCATGATAGGAACGCCCACCGACCCCGATCAAATTTGGCTCAGAATCGTCGTCAATTCTTTATCGACCTCCAGCCAGCCTTCATTTGCGTACCATTCGACGGTGGTCTGTGAAACAAGCCGACCTTCGACGCCCCCGTCCATCAGTGCCTGACGAATGGCCCGGATTGCATCGGGCTGGGGTCCCCACGAAAACATGACCTCTCCCCCCCTGCCGAGTCCGACCCACTTGGGAATGGACCGTTTGCCCTGCGTAAGGAACAGGTCCATGATGTCCGGTTGGTCATCCTTCATCAGGATGCGCAGCTCCACATCCGGGCGCTGTTGTGCTCCCCATTGGATCAGCGGAAGGCTGTATGCGGAATCAACGCACCAGTCGTCCGTGATGAACAACCAGATGCCGGCCGGTGTGTTCTCCACTGCTGCCCTGAATCCAGCACTGGGCCGCCACAGAGCCTCTACCTGGCGTTGCCTCTCGATGTTGTACTTGGAATAGAAGCGGTATCGCCTCGCCACGGGGTCAAGTCCCGTCATCGGCAATGCGTTCTTCTTTTCCCACTGGTCAATGAAGTCGGCAAAGGACAGGCCTTCTTCTACTGTGTGGAGCTGTTTGTTCGTCAACATGAGCGGGGGCAGGGTTTCCGAATACACTTGTGGTTACCCATTCCCCCGAGGCGTTACGCTTGAAGCGGTCACCAACGCACCGGATCGTCAAGGTTGCGATCCATCGCTCCCTGCAGCCGAATGGAGGGCCTCAATGGGCGGTCAGAGTCTGCATTCCGCACGAGAAAACCGCTTCCGGTTCTTGTCCATGGGCAGGATAGTTGATATACTGAAAAGGTTTTCAGAATGACGCACCTCGTGGAGTCCAACGACGTTCCTCCGCCCATCTGACGCCACTGGAATCCAGCCACCCTGCCAGGCTATCCCGCGGCCGGCTCCACGAAATCCACAGGATAGATCGATGATTGCCCCCATCGCCACGGCGCCACCTGTCCCTTTCGGAAAGAAGCTGGCTTTCGGATTCGGCATGTTGGCCAACCAGATGTTTCCCGCAGCGCTGGGGGTCTTCCTCGTTATTCTGGTGCAGAACCTTGGGTTTTCTCCACTGCTTTGGGGACTCGTCTTTTTCGCCCCCCGGCTCTTTGATGCTGTCACAGACCCCATCATGGGGTTCGTTTCCGACAACACCCGTTCAAGATGGGGGCGTCGCAGACAGTATGTTTTCGTCGGCGCCATCATCCTGGGCCTGTCCTATATCGCCATGTGGCAGCTGTATGCGGAGAACGGCGTCACATTCAACTTCATCTATTTCCTCGGCCTGTCCCTCGTTTTCTATCTCGGCCTGACCATTTTCAGCGTGCCCTACGTGGCCATGGGCTACGAAATGAGCGAGGACTTCCATGAACGGACACAGATCATGGCCGTGGCGCAGTTCGTCGGCCAATGGGCCTGGGTCATTGCTCCGTGGTTCTGGGTGATCCTCTATGATCCAGCATGGTTTGCCGATCCGGCCTCGGGCGTCCGAGAGCTCTCCATCTGGGTCGGTATCGGGTGCGCGCTTTTGGCCATGATCCCGGCCATCTTCATCAAAGACGCCTCTACAGAGCACCGTACGGATTTCAAGTCGATCAGCTTCGGTTCCATCGGATCGAGCATCAGGGAAATCGCAAGGTCAACCAAAGAAGCATTCGCCATCCCCCAGTTCAGGAAAGTGGCCTTCGCCACGTTCCTGATTTTCAACTCCTTCAATGTCATTGCCACGTTCACCTTCTTCATCATCCTGCACTATCTATTTGCCGGAAATGAGGCCGCCGTCGGGGTCTGGCCGGCACTGCACGGAAGCGTTGGTGCGCTGGTAACGACCTTCCTTGTCATCCCGGTTGTGGCGGCCACATCCAAGCGGATCGGCAAGAAATCCACCTTCATCCTGTCACAGGCCGTTTCTGTCGTTGGCTACGTCCTGTTCTGGTTCCTTTTTGTCCCCGGTGAGCCTTGGCTTTTCCTGATCGCCTTGCCGTTCCACTCTTTCGGGATCGGTGGCCTGTTCACCCTGATGATGTCCATGACGGCCGACATCTGCGATGTGGACGAGTTCAATACGGGAGAGCGACGCGAGGGAATCCTGGGAGCCGTGTACTGGTGGATGGTGAAGTTCGGATCGGCAT
>JAQCFT010000336.1 GCA_027619545.1 Verrucomicrobiota bacterium
CATGTCTGGTCTTGGTTTGGTTTTGGACGGGGTCCGGTCCTTTTCAAAAGCGAGACATGTTCCACCGCCGTGAAGGAACGTCTCGTTGCCTGGATGCTGGTGTTCATGCTGGTTTGGAACGTATGGATGACCTGGGATTATCCCGATACACTGAAAAGTCGCATGCCAAAATGGGCGGCCCAGATGGTCAGCCTGCTGCGAATGGATCAGTATTGGGGCATGTTTTCCCCGAACCCCATGGTTCACGATGGCTGGTATGTGATGCTGGCGGAACGCGAGGATGGTTCCCGGTTTGATCTGCTGGATCCGGAGCGATCTTCCTTGTGGGAAAAACCTGAAGATGTGCTGAAAACTTTCCCGAGTGATCGCTGGAAGGAATACATGATGATGCTTTATGATCTTTCGGGACAATCCGGATTATGGGAGCGGGTCGTTGATCATTTCAAATCCACTTGGCAAGAAAAGCATCCTGGTGATCCGCCGATCCACAACGTGGAGGTCTACTACATGATGGAAAAAACGCTACCAAAGGGTGTGGCGCCGGTGGAGAAAGAGTTGCTTTGGCCGGAGCCGTCGGGCTTGTGAGATGTTTGTTTTTTATCCGCACCACCGCAGACGCGCATGCACGTCAGGATAGCGCCACGCGGTTGTACAACCCGTTTTGGATCTGAAAGGTAGGTTTTCATTTTTACCACGAAGCCGTGAATGACACGAAGACAGGTTTGAAATGACTGTTTTATCAGTTGCAATGACACATTTACCAAGGTTTTCCTAAAGAGCGTGGTCCACAGAATTCTTTGCGCCTTGGCGCTCATCCGGATTGAGGGAGACGGATTCATCATTTGGGAATCAATTTCAGTACGGTTCTTTTACACGTTAGCGAATCTTCCACTGAACCTTTTTGTAGGTCACGAAGTTTTCAATGATTGCCTGTTTTTATCGCAAAGGCGCGGAGGCGCAAAGACGCGAAGCAGTGGGTGACAATGAATGGATAAAGGTAGCGTAACATGAACATTGAAAGCGTATTGGTATCTTAAAAGAATCAATGAAAAATTCATTAATCTGACGGGTATGCGCAGACTTGAGATCTTCGAGAAGTCGCAGATTTTCGCAGATAAAGTTTCGAGAATGGTCATCAGTGCTGTTGTGTCCCTTATGGGGGGCATTCCGGGCAGGTAGTCGGCCAATTCCTGGACCGTATCGGTTTTTTGGTAAAGCTTGGCAATGGTTCCTGCCGCCAGGCTTGTCCACGAGGCATTAGTGTGATTCAAAAAGGGGCCCATTGAGCGAATTATATCAGCCTGGTGGTTGGTTGCTTGGCGTAAGACCACCGTTGCGTAGTACATCTCGTAGTAGTCGGCTGAGTTCAATTGATTCAACTGGACTTCGGTCCGCTCCAGCGGAAATTCCAGATGACGAAACAGAAATCCCGCTTGTTCGCCCCGTGAAGCTCGCTGTTTGAAGCCTAAAAACTTTCCCCAGCTTGCTTGGCGTAGTTTTTTCGTCAGCTTGATTTTGTAGCGAGATATAAAACCGCGAGGCATGCTCATTTCATCCAATAGAAACTCAAGTCCCTGTTTTCCGAAATGGTGAAATGCTTCGATGGCCTTTTTTTGGCGTTCGGTTACGTGAGGTCCTGATCGAAAACTTGTCTGAGAAAAATCATTCAGCCACCATTCCATGGTATGGCCTTCGAAAAGCGGGGCTTGGGTGCGTAACGACAGATAGAGGCCGACGCACAACACGAAGAAACCTGTCGTCCCCCCAATTTTTTTCAGATTGGAATGATTGCCGAAAATCATATGTGTTAGATTTGGAAACAACCTAGACTTCCTATGATGATTCGTCATTCAAATTAAATGGTCAGGACAATTACTGAAAGGGATTCCTTCTTTTCCAAATCCCATCTTCTCGATCTTGACCATGTGTTGCATATGTGATACGTAAGGTGCATGAGCAAATCAGCCGTGGTGCATGCGCGTATTGAGCCGAGCGTGAAGAAGAAAGCCGAAGCCGTGTTCGGAAAACTGGGCATGTCGCCAACCGAAGCCATCAGGCTTTTTTATACGCAGGTCAGTCTTCACAAAGGTTTGCCCTTTCCTCTCAAAATTCCCAATGCGGAGACCCGGCGAGTCCTGGAGGATAGTCGTGAGGGGAAGGATATTGAAGAGTTCAACTCACTTGATGATATGTTTGCAAGTTGGGAGCACTGATGCGCCTTCAACAAACCAAAAGGTTTTCCAAAGACCTGAAGAGAGCGGTAAAAAGAGGGAAAGATTTGAGGAAAATCAAAATGATTGTTTCCTCATTGGCCAGAAGCGAGCCTCTTCATCCCAAGCATCGGGATCATGCTCTCATAGGGGATTGGAAAGGTTCGCGAGAGTGCCACATTGAACCGGACTGGTTGCTCATTTATACCATTGAAGTCGATGAAGACCTGCTGAGATTGGAACGGACCGGAACTTACAGTGATCTATTCTTTTAAACGATTCCCCTTGTTTCTCCATGGAAAACTGAGAAGTTCTCCGCTCTGAAAACGACTGAATCATCTTCCGAATCAAATGCGTGGCGATCCTGGTTGGCCACGAACATGCCTTGGGACCCGGGGCGGTTTTCCTTTTTTTATGGCTGGATCATTGTGTTTGGAGCCACCTTGGGGACTTTGTTTACCATTCCGGGACAGACCATGGGGTTCAGTGTGTTCACGGATATCCTCATGGAGGAATTGGGATTGTCCCGTGTCACCTTGAGTCTGGCTTATTGTGTCGGGACGGTTGCCAGTGGTTTGACTTTGCCTCGTATGGGCCGCTTGGTGGATCGATGGGGAGAACGTCGCATGACGATTGTTTCTGCTCTGGCAACCGGCTTGGTTTTGTTTTACCTCAGTCTGGTTACTTCGCTGAATCGAACCATTTCCGTATTGCTTCCGACATCCTGGCATAAGGCTTGTGCTTTTGTTTGCATTGGGATTGGATTTTATCTGATTCGTGTGTCCGCTCAGGGTGTGCTTTCCATGACTTGCCGCAATGTCATTGGGAAGTGGTTTGATGTCAAACGTGGCATGGCGCTTGCCGTGAGTGGTGTGTTTGTTTCGTTTGGATTTTCAGTGGCGCCACGGTGGTTGAATGATCTGGTCGAACGCTACGGTCACGACGGCGCCTGGCGGGTGATTGGTTTGCTGACAATCGTGGTGATGGTGCCGGTTGCCTGGGCGGTGTTTCGGGATCGTCCGGAGGATTGCGGGTTGGTGATGGATGGGGGCTCGGTGAAACGCACCGGATCGGTCAACCGTGACATGCACATTCATCACGACTTTACGCTTAATGAAACGCTCAAGACGTTTTCCTTCTGGGTGTTCAATTTGTCCTTTGCCTTTTATGCACTATTCGCAACCGCTTTCACTTTTCATATTTTGTCAATGGGGGAGGCGTTTGGTTTTGATCGTGAGCGCATCTTGACTCTGTTTGTTCCGATGGCGTTGATCAGTATTACCACGAACCTGAGTTTTGGTTGGATCAATGCCAGGCTTCGATTGAAGTATTTACTGGTGCTGATGAATTTGGGCGGTTTGGCAGGTGTGGCGGGGCTGTATCAATTGACGAACGATTGGGGGGTGGCTGCATATGTCATCGGCAATGGTATCGCCGGGGGTGGTTTCGTCAGTTTGTCAGGCATCATCTGGCCGAGGTTTTTCGGCAGGCTTTGGCTTGGATCCATCAGCGGAGTCAACATGTCCACCATGGTCATCGCCAGCGGCTTGGGGCCGCTCCTTTTTGGTTGGTCTGAACAGTGGACGGGATCTTATCGCCCGGTTCTGTTTATCAGCATGTTCGTGCCCGCCCTGTTTGCGCTGCTCAGTTTCTGGGCGGACAATCCTCAGCGCCAGCTGGAAGGCCCGGTTTCATCCTGATTTTACTCAGCAGGGCAAGAATTTGCAAAAGAGGATTCTTGTGCTTCCGTCGATAGAATGCATTCCGATGCGAAATATCATGTAACCAGTTGTTCCGTTTTTCGGTCCATCTTGTCGAGTTCCACTTTTATCGTCGAGTAGGTGATGGTCTCATGGGATCGTTTCTTGTCTTGAAACGCGTTTTCATGTTATCCATTCAGACTCACGTAACACAGTTCGAACGACATGTATACGATCAAATCCATATTGGGCAACCTGCCGGGTTGTGTTCTTGCCGCCGGTGTGTCACTGGTTGGTCTTCAAGCTGCCGATCCCAATGCTTTTGAGACCGACCCCCTCCTGAAACCGGACGATAATCGTTTCACACCCGTTGTGGTGACGGAAGGAACGCTCAATGAGCCCATGTCGTTTGAGGTGTTGGAGGACGGCCGAGTGTTCATCATCGAACGACGTGGTGCCGTGAAGCTTTTTGATCCCGTGGACGCCAGTGTCAAATCCGTCGGTCAGTTGTATGTCAACTCCACCGGCAACAATGAACAGGGTTTGGCTGGGATGACCCTTGATCCCAATTTTGAGGAGAACGGTTGGATGTATCTCTACTACCACGATCCGGTTGATGCCAAGGCGGTGATCAGCCGGTGGGAGATCTTCAATAATACGCTGGTCGCCAATTCCGAGATCGTGATGCTCGAATTTCCCGCCCAACGCGAGACCTGCTGTCATACAGGTGGTGGAATGGCCTGGGATGCCGCCGGCAATCTGTATATCACCATCGGAAACAACACTGGCAATAATCAGGCTGCACACACCGACGAGCGTCCGGGTAGAAGCAGTTGGGACGACCAGCGAGGCGCCGCCAACACCAACAGTCTTGAAGGAAA
The DNA here is from genome assembly GCA_027619545.1 of Verrucomicrobiota bacterium. GTDB lineage: Bacteria > Verrucomicrobiota > Verrucomicrobiia > Limisphaerales > AAA164-E04 > AAA164-E04. The sequence goes on from JAQCFT010000336.1 coordinate 4,792, forward strand.
GATCCTGCGTATTCATCCCGAGCCGGATGGTTCCTACTCGATCCCTTCGGGAAACCTCTTTCCCCTGACCATGCCCAACACGCGCCCGGAGATCTACACCATGGGGCATCGTAACGCCTGGCGCGTTGCGGTTGACAGCGAAACTGGCTGGCTTTACTGGGGAGAGGTCGGGCCGGATGCGCGACAACACAGTGAAATCGGGCCCAAAGGATACGACGAGTTCAATCAGGCACGCGAACCCGGTTTCTTTGGCTGGCCTTATTTCGTGGGGGATTTTGCTTATCCGGTCATGGACTACGAAACCAACACTCCGGGGAAGAAGAAGGATCCCAAAGCTCCCACCAATCTTTCTCCCAATAATACCGGACTCGTCGAGTTGCCTCATTTGGCTCCCTCGTTCGTGTATTATCCATATGACGAATCCCCCGAATTCCCGGCACTCGGCACCGGAGGTCGTTCCGCTACAGGTGGCCCCATCTATCATCGTGGCGACTTTCCGAATGCCGAGCGTCCCTGGCCGGCTTATTTCGAAGGAAAGTGGATCGTAGCCGAGTTTTCCCGTCGGGCCTTGTTTGTGATTTCGATGGAG
>JAQCFT010000337.1 GCA_027619545.1 Verrucomicrobiota bacterium
TGGTGGATGGACAGGCCATGAACAGCCTGGAAAGATGGTGCGACAAGACCGAGGCTGCGGTGGTGGGAGGACCCAATATTTGCCCGGACTCCTGTAGTTTCATTCAGTCCGTCTTTGCCGTCCTTTTGGGAAGCGCTTTGACCTTTGGACCCAGTCGTTCACGGTATGTGCCCACAGGAAACGTCCGGCTCTCCAATGAAAAGGAATTGATCCTTTGTAACTTATTGATTCGAAAAAAATTCTTTGAAATGGCCGGGAGATTTGACGAATCACTTTATCCCAATGAGGAGAATGCCCTGATGGAATCCATCGCCCATAAAGGGGGTAAGCTTTGGTATGATCCCGACTTCTTTGTGAGGCGTTACCCGCGGAAAACCCTGGGCGCATTCTTTCAAATGTTGTTTCGATACGGCCGAGGACGCGCCCAGCAGTTCAGGAAATACCCAAGCGCCGGGTCACTTTTGAATATGGCCCCCTCCGTGTTTGGGCTGTATCTCATTTACCTGCTGGTCTGGTTTTTGACGGGAAATGGGAAAAGCCTTTCCGATACTGCGAGTCAAATCGCTCTGATTCCAATGGGCCTTTATGGGATGGTGCTGATACTTCAGTTGATCCTGAATATTCCCCGTTTCGGGCCCTTGCGAAGTGGTCCGGCCATGGTTTTAATGCCTTTTTGCCACCTGTTGTATGGTGCAGGATTTGTGCTGGGTTTGGTGGGCTCGATGGATGTTCCCAATTCAGGGAGGGCGACCGTGGACGACGTCATCTTGGAGCACTGGACCATGGAACATGGGCAACTGATGCGACTCACACCATGAGTTTCTTTCGGCAAAGTTCATGGATGATGCTGTGTAACACGCTGGCTGGTGTGTTGATGTTTGGGGTGCACATTCTGGCGCCTTCGATGTTGGTGCAGGCGGGGGAATATGGATTGTTCATCGCACTTCTTGGTGTTTTGAATGTGATGATGAGTTTTACTCCCGGCATACAGACAGTATTCACTTATGAAGCCGTCGCTGCTGGCGACGGGGAAGCAAGACAAAACCTGGTTCGTTATGCCATGGGAGTGATCAAGGTCACGACATGGTTCTGGGTGATGCTGGTGGTTCTGATCATGCTTTGGCGCAAGCAGGTGATGAGTTTTTACAAGATGGAAGAACCATGGGCCTTGGGGATTACCCTGGTGGCCGGGTTGCTTCAACTCTGGCTTCCCGTGGCGATGGGGATGCTTCAAGGTTTTCAACGGTTTTCCTGGCTGGGGTGGGCGTTGCTGACTAACGGTGGAGGGCGCTTGCTGGCAGCGGTGACGTTTGTTGCCCTCTTGGGAGGAGCCGCTTCTTCCGCCATGCTGGGAGCTTTGACCGGTGTTGCTTTTGCCTGCTTTGTTTCGTTGATACCTCTGCGTTTTTTGCTCGAGACCCGGGGGGGGCGTCCTTTACAATGGATGCCTTGGATTCGCCGCATGTTGCCTCTTGCATTGGCTCCTGTTGTTTTTCAGTTGATGATGAGCGCCGACTTGGTTTTTTTTCGATCGATCCTGAATCTGGAGGAATCGGATTTTTATGGAATCGCGGGAACTCTCGGGCGTGGATTGGTCATGCTGCTTGGACCTCTGGCCGGTGTGATGTTTCCCAAATTGATTCAATCCAATCGTGATGGAAAAGCAAACGTTCTGCTATGGAACACTCTTCTGGGAACATTGGTCATCGGGGGACTGGTGTGTCTTTTCTTTGTTGGGCTGGCGTGGGGGTGGCCCAATGTGGTGAATGCTCTTAAGGAATCTTCCGGGAATGGAACTGCTGGCGGTTTTGTTGCCCGGGTACTGGCCAAAGAGCAGGGTTTGGGATTTGCCATGGATTTGCTTCCGTGGTTCGCGGCAGGGATGCTCTGCCTGTGTTTCAGCAATGTGCTTCTATCCAATCTGCTGGCTTATCAGCAATACCGTGTGCTGGCCATACCATTCATCATTGTGTTGGGGTATGTGATTTGTCTGGCTACTTTGCCTCAAAATGGAAAACATCTTGTTCAGTTGATTTTCCTCTTCAATCTTTTGCTGATGGTGGTTTTAATGGGGCTCGTTTTCTGGACCGGAACATGGAGGGGAACGTCATCCCAAGCGATGGATAGGTGAATACCAATGAATCAAGAACTGCGCGTCATTATTATCGAGGACTCCGAGTTTGATGCTGTTGTCATGGCAAATGTATTGGAGCAGGGGGGCTATGTTTTGGATTTCGAGCGTATCGAAACGGCTGAGGAATTGAAGAAAGCCCTCTCTGATCGGTCCTGGGATTTGATCCTATCTGATTACAATTTGCCCGACTTCAACGCTCCCCAGGCATTGAGAATCCTTCAGGAAAGCAAATTGGATCTTCCTTTCATCATTATTTCAGGTGGCATTGGCGAAGACGTGGCTGTCGCAGCCATGAAATCCGGCGCGCACGACTATCTGATGAAAGGGCAATTGGCCCGCTTGGTGGTTGCTGTCGAACGTGAACTGGGTGATGCCGCCACGCGAAAAGCCCGCAAACAAGCAGAAGAGGAACTCAAGGAAAACGAACTGCGATATCGTCTGCTGTGGGAGAATTCCAATGACGGCGTTGTTCTCATGAATGATTCGGGTGAGATTTTGTTTGCCAACCCGGCCGTTACTCAAATGTTTGGCTACGATTCCGAAGTTTTGCTCGGATCTAATCTTGCGAGGTTGATTGACCATTCGGATGACTCACTTGAAACGGAGGAAACGGTCCCCAGTCTGATTCATTCCGAACAGCAGTTGAAGGAAGTGAAAGGGCGGAGAAAGGATGGAACCACCTTTCCAGTTGAAATCAGCTGCAGTTTCATGGATATGCACGGACACCGGTTACGGGCGGCATTCCTGCGTGATATCACCCAGCGCAAAGAAACAGAGCGCGAACTGGAAGTCCACGAAGAACGTCTGGAAGCCGTTCGTGAAATACAGCAATGGATGTTTCCCAAGGTGCCCCCCTCGGTGGGGGGATACGACATCGCCGGGGTTTCATTTCCGGCGGATGCCGCTGGTGGGGATCACTTCGACTACCTGCCCATGAAGGCGGGGCACATCGGCTTTGTGGTTGCGGATGTCACTGGCCATGGTATCGGTCCGGCGTTGTTGATGTCTGAAGCTCGGGCTTATCTCAGACTGTTGGCGCTCAACCGGGATTCCACGGGAGAAATCCTGACACGCGCAAATGAGGTCTTGTCGGATGACCTCAATTTCGAGCGCTATATCACCATGGTGCTGGTTTGCCTTGAGCCTGAAAAACATCAACTCACCTTCAGCAATGCCGGCCATCCGGCTGGACTGGTGATTGATGCTTCTGGCAAGGTGAAAACCAGGCTCAAACGCAATGGCGTTCCGTTGGGGATCAGAGCCAAAACCACTTACCCCACCTCCGAGAAGGTTGATTTGACTTCAGGTGATCTGATTTTCCTATATACTGATGGATTTGATGAAGCCATGGCGGAGGATGAATCATTTTTCGGCGTCGAAAGAATGGTTGATCTGATTCATCAAAAAAGATCCCTGCCTTCACGTGACATTCTTCAGGAGTTGTTTCGATTGGTCGATGAGTTCACAGGACACCAACCTCAGTCTGATGACTTGACCGGAATTCTGATCAAGGTCTTATAGGTTGTAGATCAAGAGTTATTAAGGGGTGGGGTGGGTGTGTGCTTCTGTATCTCTCGATCGTCTGCGCTTTAAAAAATCAGTGAACAATTGTTCTGGGTTGTTCGGCTCGTTCCTAAAATAAGTATGGCGTAATTTCGTTGTAAGATTTTGAGTTTTTACTGGTTTTTATTTTTTTTCTTAAGTGTTCCTTCCAGTTAGCCGATGCATTCCAGTGGAGGTAATCCTTGGTTTGTGGTCGCATCACGAGGATGCGCCAGGATAGCTGATGGGAATGGGGATCGTTTGTGAGTCCAACTTTCATATCAGGCTGGTGGAGATCTTCATGCAACCTCAAAACCAGGTTGTTTCCGTGGCTGATGCAAGGATGCGGAGGCCGAGAAAGAGGGTGGAAACAGACATGTCCTCTTTGAAACAGGTATAACTACAAACCAGATACATAGTGCCTGAGAGAAAACTCCTCAGTTTTTGAAAATTTCACTGACCGCTGGCGATTCTTGCGGGCGGAAGTCGGAGACACACGCCTTGAAGTGCGTGTTTTCCTCCGGAACACATCAAACTGTCGTTTTTTTGCCTTTTTTGATCTGAAGATGTACACACCACTTGTGTGATAGGTCTGCTTGTTAGTGAAAATCTATACCGAGCTTAAGCCGCTTTGGCTTTTTGCTCCGCAGCTTGCCGTTGTTTCTCTATCAAGGCTCGCCCGATACGATGTAAATTATAAGCCAGCACCCCAAATCCAACATATCGTTTGTACCCTGATAGCCCTTTGTCTGGGCATCGGTTCAGTCCGTGATGTGAGCTGGTCCTCACCAACCTGCCAATCGAGGCTCATGTCATCCAGGAGCAGATGGAACGATGGGTCACGGTGCCAAGGAGGGATCCATTTCAACATTTCATTGCCCAGGACGGATATCCGGGTGCAGGGGCTTATCTTACTTTAAGCGCTGTCTGGAGGCAAACCGGGAGCCGGCTGGCCGTCATCAACCAAAAGGTGGTGGCCGAAGGCGATACCATCAAGGATTACCGGTTGGAGCGTATTGAAGGGGAAAGGGTTTGGGTGCACGGTCCGGTTGGGCTGGAGCCATTGGATCTCGAACTTATCCTCACCGAAGCCGCCCATCAGCGCAAGTTAACCGAATGGGCGACTAAACAACTACCCTGAAACCAATCGATAGATATAAAAGGAACCAAAAGGGACAACCAGCCATGAACAATGCAATTTATCAGACAACCAGCCGTTACCAGACTTCAGTTCGGCGTGCGGCAACCAGATGGGGCATGCTTGTGCTCCTGACGACATGGAAAACTCAATCCGCCGAGGTGAGTCCAGTGGTGGCCGAAATTCAAGAAGCCCCAACATGGGAGCAGGTAGAGGCCGCATCGGTGGAGAAAATCGCAGAGCTGGAAGGGTTCATCACCACTTCCGACACGGAAGCATCCCTTGAGTCGCCCCGCAGGGTGGTGGAAGTCGCCGAAAATGTCGTCCCTACCACTCAGAACTTTCAACTGCCTGAATCCACCAAGGATGAAAAGTTGTATTCCTTCAATGCCGATGGGTTGGAACTCAAAACTGCTTTGGCTTTGTTTGCGCGTGCCAATGGATTGAACATTGTGCCTGATAATACAGTCGCCGGTACGGTTACTCTGTCAGTGCATGACCTGCCTCTG
>JAQCFT010000017.1 GCA_027619545.1 Verrucomicrobiota bacterium
GCCCGTTCACCCTGGGTCAGATCCACCTCCCAAAAGCCAAAGGCACCCTCCAACTCAAAGCCCTGGACATCCCCGGCGAAAAAGCCCCTGAAATCCGCCTGTTGGAGTTGATAAGAACTAAAAATAAAACAAGCAACGGAGACTAATCCATCCTCTAAATCCTTTTCAGCCTGTCAAAAAAGAAATCCACTATTCGACTGCTCGCGGATTTGTCTTCCACGCACATGAAGCATTCGCCATAGTATCGCCATGTCGCAAGTTATTGCCATCGTCGGACGCCCCAATGTGGGCAAGTCCGCCCTATTCAACCGTATTGTCCGCAAGCGCATCGCCATCGTCCATGATGAACCAGGCGTGACACGCGACCGCGTACTTGTGGAGGCGGAGTGGCGCGGCAGACCTTTCACATTGGTCGACACTGGCGGCATTGGTCTCCGCCAGGGTGAAAAATGCAGCGATGTGATCACAGGTGCGGCCATGGACCAAGTGCAACTGGCGTTGGATGCCGCTTCCGTGATCCTGTTTGTCGTGAATGTGCAGGAAGGTCTCCTGCCTCTGGACCATGAAGTTGCCCAGCGCCTCCACGCCTCGGGCAAAAAAATCCTGTTGATCGCCAACAAAGCCGATCACTCAGGCTTCGACGAAGATGCCGAGTCTCTCTCTGAGCTGGGATTTCAAGAAATTTTCCCCGTATCTGCCATCCATGGTCGAGGAGTCGAAAACATGATGAAAGCGGCCCTTCAACATCTCCCAACAGGAGACATGACTGAAGGCGTAGAATCAGATGATTTCTCACAGGAAAGTGAGCAGGAACCGCTCAAGCTAGCCATCGTCGGCCGGCCCAACGTCGGCAAATCCAGTATCATCAATTCATTTGCAAATTCGGAACGGGTCATCGTCAGCCCCATCTCCGGAACCACGCGAGATTCGGTGGATGTCCCCATCGAGATTGAAGCCGAGGGCACCAGGCATGCCTATGTGCTGATTGACACGGCGGGAATTCGAAAAAGGCGCCGAGTCGATGACTCGGTGGAATTTTTCAGCGTCAAACGCGCCGAAGACTCCATTGAACGTTGTGACATCGCCATTCACGTCATGGATGCCCAATGCGGAGTGACCATGCAGGACAAAAAAATTGCCGGCAAGATCCTGGAAGCTCAAAAAGCATGCATTCTGGTCGTCAACAAATGGGATCTATACGAACAATCCGTGGCCAAAGCTCGTGATGAGATCTCTGCATCCGAAAATAAAAAACGATCCAAATCCCAATGGCTGACCTCCCTGGGAGATTTTGGCGAATGGGTGCAACAACAACTCTTTTTCATGGACTATGCACCGGTGATATTCACAAGCGCCGAGTCAGGGTTCCATCTGGACCGCCTACTGGAAGCCATCCGTTTTGTCGCCGACCAATTAAAACAAAAAGTACCGACGTCATTGGTGAACCGAACACTTCACGACGCCGTCACCGATCGCCAGCCGGTGTCCAAACAAGGGACACGCCTGAAATTCTATTACGCAACACAGGTAAAACTGGCTCCCCCAACGTTTCGATTATTTCTTAATCGAAAGGACATTTTCGACGAACGTTACACAAAATATCTGGCAGGCAAAATGCGCCAGGCCTTCGGTTACGAAGGTTGCCCGATCATCTTTGAACCTCGTGCCCGCCCAAAGAAAGTGGAATCCATCCGCACCCGAAAAAAACGAGTTGAAAAGAAGAAAGAGGAAAAGAAACCCACCAGGGCAAAGGATCCCCGTAAAAGAAAACAGTCCAAACGCCCCCTCCAAGTCAAAAAGAAGACCGCAGGATCAACTTAGAATTTAAAACGGGAAACCTGCAGCCTTCCCTTGGGTAGAGCGTGACGTCTCGGCGCGCTGACCTTGTGGCGTCCATCAACAATGTTGCCTGCCGTTTTGGGAAGCCTTCGGCTCTCAAACACCCCAGACCCGCATCGCTGACGCTCGCATGCGGATCGTGACGATCGGACTCCCCTACGCCCCACTCTTCTCCACGACGATCATTGCGTCACCCATTCGCGTAACGTTGATGGATTTCCATGGATCCAAGCCACTTCTTCAGCATTTAAAGCGCGCTGGAAACAACTGACTTCATCCAGCAACCCGATGTAATTGAGACCAAGATACAGTCGAACGGATTCATCTTCCTTCCAGGTAAATCTCTGATTCCAATTCTCAATAGCCCCCTTGAATTCCCCATTCATAAACAGCTTGGCCACTCCGTTCTTCCCCCCGGTATTGAAGTTCTCCCAGGTGAAGAGCACATGCGTCCATAGATCCCGACCAAACGGCGGGGCATGAACAGGGAAAAGAGGTCGCTGATCTTCGGATACTTCCTGGTTCTCCGGATTCCATACTTTCAAATCAGCAAAAGCTCCGAGGCGAAAATCTCTGGGATCTCCATCTTTATTAAAATCCACGAAGAAAGCGCCATCATTCCAAGCGCGTGTCGTGAGTTGCAATGGATCAGCAAATCCAGGCGCCAAATCAGTCTCCGGATCCAGCTTCAGCCAAAGCGAAACCGAACCTTCCCAGCGATCCTGACGATAATCCACATTTTTCTCCCCGCGATAGAAAATCCAAGGGGCATTGCGTTCATTGAATTTTAATGCCGCACCACCCTCCATACCTTCATTTCTGGCCCATTCGGTCTGTCCCTGGGCATGCAGTCCGCGTCGTATGGTTTCCTTGGGGTTATTGGCGGTGATGGTATGAAGACTGGGATTCCCCTTCGCAAAATCCGCCTCGATGCCCTTGTCGAAGGATGCATGGAAGGTCAACGCTGCCTGAATGGACTTCCCGATTGACTGGGCCTTGCCGGAAATGGGCATCGTCATCATGAAAGACAATATCCCAAACAAGATAGAACGTGAGTAGAGCTTCGCTTGGCTTTTCATGGAGGATGTTTTAGCCTCCCGGATGTCGATTGAAAACTCAAATCGCATGGAGTCGTCACAAAGAACCATCAAGTTGAAACTGATCATCGCCTATCACGGAGGCCATTATCAGGGCTGGCAAACGCAGAAAATAGGAACGGGCGTTCAAAGCCTGGTGGAAAGTTGTTTGAAACGCTTTTTTCCCGATGCCGGCCCCTTGTGCGGATCCAGCCGCACGGACACCGGGGTGCACGCACTGGGAATGGCGGCGCATGTGGAAATCCCCGCCACATCCTTTCACATGGAACCACGTAAGATGCGATTAGCCATGAACGCCCACCTTCCGGACGACATCCGCGTCATCACCGTCACCCGAGTTCCCCTCAGGTTTCACGCACGATTTGATGCCAAGGGAAAGCAATATCAATATGTTATCTGGAATCATCCGTCGATGAATCCATTGTTGCAGGGTTTGGGGTGGCACGTACCGGTGGCTTTGGACCTGAAAGCCATGCAGAAAGCCTCCGCACATTTTCTGGGTAAGCGCGATTTCAGATCCGTTGCTTCCAACCGTAATTACGCCTACGAAAGCACCGTGCGCACCTTGACCCGATGTGATGTGAGAAAAAAAGGAGCCGAATACACAGTCATCATCGAAGGAGACGGATTTCTCTACAAAATGTGTCGAGGCATTGTTGGGACCCTGGTCGCGGTGGGGAAAGGAAAGTGGACCCCGGATGACATCCCCCCCCTCCTCTCAGAAAAAAACCGGGAGGTCACCGGCATGAACGCTCCCGCCTGCGGTCTGACATTGCACAAGGTGTTTTATTGATCCGCTAAGCTGAGAGGAAATTCAAAAACCTGAAGTCATTGGGATTATCCAATTGCCCGATGGAATATCCCGGCATCAATTGATCCATCATCGAGGCATCATCCCCGAAATGCCTTTGAAAGATCTCACCAAACACAGCGCGAAAATCGGAGCGTCGAGAAAGGTAGCGGTTTCGTGCGTTAAACATCGCGTTATCTTCCCATGTGCTCGCATCACAATTGTATACACCACCTTTGACACCGCCCCCAGCCACAAACATGACGCTCGATTCGGCGTGATCAGTACCTCTGCTGCCGTTTTCCTTCGAGGTCCGGCCAAATTCGGTCATGGTCACCACGATCAAATCTTCCCATTGGGACTGAAGGTCCCGGTGAAGAGCCTGTAGCCCCTGAGCCAATTCCGTCAACAAATTGGGATGATTTCCATTCAATTGTCCCTGATTTTGATGTGTATCGAATCCGCCACGCCGAAGACCGATAATTTTAACCGGAGTCCTTTTCATCAGCATGGCCGCCTCCTGCAATTTATCTCCAAAAGAACCATTTGGATATACAGCTCCATTTTCGGGAGTGTAACCACCGACCGACAAAGCATCTTGAACGACCATCATTGTCCTTCCCAAAGCCTGACCTGCACCATGAACAAGATTTCGGTAGGGTTTATTGGGCTGTCCGGGAACAGCACCGTAGAGGCCCATGATCGCCTTTCCATCCGAAGCGGTTGGGCCACTAGGCAGCGTTCCCAAAAATTTATTGCCCTCGGGAAAAGTAAAATTTCTGGCGCGACTGAAGTTGGGGATCATGTTGGGGCCTTTCAGGGCAACCAACTGGTTGGAGCTTAAACCAGCTGCAACAAAGGCATTGTCCGGATGGTTCAAATTAAAGTTTGCATTGATGTGACGATAAATCATCCCTTCTTCAGTCTCAGCATCTCCCGGAATACCATTCTGCCAAAAATGTTGACTATCAAAGTGAGATCTGGACTGCCCGTCATATCCAATTCGATGAAGCACGGCGAGATTTCCCGCACCCGTTTGACCGTTGAGAGAGGAATGATTGTAAATCTCCATCATCGGTTGCAAGGAAGGGTGGAATTGAGCAAATCCATTCCCCGAATCCAGGCATAGATTCTCAGGAATATACAATCTTGGACGATTACTCGCATTGTAATCCTGATCCCCTCGAGGAATGATCGTGTTCAAACCATCATTTCCACCCTGTTGAAAAATGAAAATCATCTTTCGTTCCTTGGGAAGGGTTGCAGCCTGAAGACGCCGCTGAAACAAGGTGGGAGTCACCATGTTCAATCCAATGGCGGAAAAGGCCAAGGCTTGCTTCTTTAAAAAATCACGTCGGTTAAAGATTTGCATGACGATATTTGATGGATGTTAAATGAATTGTCTTATGGTTGATCGGCATTGGCACTATTGATAATGCATTTCAGGCAGCGCCATGATAATGCTGATTAACTGCCCCACTCTTTCAAGATAATCACTGCGACTCGGATCAAGCACGCGACGACGTCCCTGATTGTCAGTCAAAGCAAAGTCCTTGATTAAATCTTTGGATTGTTCGGGAAGCATTCCGTTGAAAAGCATCTCATCGAAATGGTTGATAATCTCGTCCTCGGTCTCAAGGTTGTTGTCGGTCAAATAACGGCGTATGGACCAACGCATCATTATGTTGTTGTTCGGATACTTCCCCAAACGTGTTGCAAAATTCATACGTTCGAGCATGGACCCTGTATTGATCCAATCGAACCCGTATTCCGACCATCCATCCGGGTCATCCCGGGTGAACAAATGCATCCCCATGGCTTCGTTAAAATCTGGAAGTCCTTCCAAATCCACCAGCCAATCCACAGCTCGAACCAAGCTGTTGATATATTCGACCGGAGTTTTGATTTTCGATTGGAAGACAGATTGTGTCCAAAAGATGTTGTTTTGATCATCACGATCAAAAATGGAGGCCAAAACTGTTCCAATGTGTCCGACCGGTTCGGCATCCTGCCAGGCCTGAATAGCGCGGTCCACCATCCCGATCAAGTGCGAAGGGGCTGAACCGTCCTTGTAACTGCGAAGCGAGATATCGTCGGACACAAATTTATTGATCAATTTGACGCAGATGAATTCGCGTGTGGAAGGATGATTTGCCATCATCCGAATCACATCCAGGGCATCATTCAACCCCTCCAAACCTTGCCGTCCCTCAGGTATCCTAATTTCCCATTCCGTTCCCTCGAACAATATTTTCTCGCCGTAATCGTGCGCTGCAGGATCGAATCGAAAGGTCCACTCACCATTCGGGTCATCGGTTTCGATACTGGTTGCATCCAGCTCTCTCGAAACCAGTCTGGGCAATATGGACAGATCACTACTCGTGCGAGACACATTATGAACTTGAATAGCAAGAATGTTTTCTTGAGGAAATGGGTTAAAAAAGCGCCCGTAACGGAGCAGACTAATTTCGTCACTCTGATCAGTGACCTCGTGATTGGAAGAAGCTGTTTCGGTATATCGAGGAGGATTCCCGGCTTGCTCCATGTTCGAACTCCGTGCAATCTCTCTCCCATTCAAATAAGCGACATATCCATCGTCGTAACTTATCGACAAGGCCATTTGAGTTATGTCGGCATTACCAGGCAACACAAACGAGCGACGGAGATAAACACTGGTATAGTTATTCCTCATATCACTCAGAACAGTAGCGTCATCACCATCACCATACCCAATCCCGGTGGAACCACTCAACCAGGTCGAATCATCAAAATCCTCGGTTGTCCACGCGGGTGTCATCGTGGTTTGATATTGAACGGGCTCACTCGTTCCTTTGAAATACTTCCATCCCGCCCCTATATCCACAATGGGTTCATCGACCTCGCTGACACTGGCTGTGGTAGGTGGGTGTGTAGCAGATTCCGGAAAGGAGGGAACCTGTTCCGGACGGACCTTACGAATGTGCCATCCGGTAAAACATCGAGCCAATTCTTCGATGTCCCTTTGCGTGTATCGATTATCTACCCCGAATGCAAAAAGCTCCAGGATTTCGCGTGCATAATTTTCATTGGCCTCCCCAACCCGATTCAACACATTGTCCAGATAAATCAACATCGCAGGACTCGTGGCACTGTAGAGCAGCAAATCTCCAAAAGCGCCAAACGCGTGTTCATAGAAGAATTGATATTCTTTATATTCGATTTGAGACGCTTCTTGCGCTGCCTGGAAGTAAGGCATGGAATCGCGCCCGAACGAATCCTCCAGATCATCCATGTAATCAACGGTTTTATCGTAATCGGTCGTGAAGTGATTCTCCCAAAATTCACCCATAACAGCCTGCAACTGGCGTTTACTGTACATGCCCCGTGCATGGATGAGTTGCTGAAGAGATTCGATATCATTGATGCGTTGATGTTCCAGTCCGGGCAAATAATGACGATTGATCAGTTCGGGAACAAGAATGGCATCTGAACTGGTGTATTCGGTGTTATGCAGCTCGATGGCAAATGTATTCACACCGGCAACCAACAACGATTTATGATTCGAAAGGTCAAAAACAGCAAAATCCGGGTCACCTTCTGCGTTTTCAGCCTTGGCACGGTAGGAAGGACGAATGGTCGTCCCCATGTTGGCACGTGCCACCTCGGTTCCATTCAGATAGGCGATAAAACCATCATCAAAAATGATCCGTAAAAGCAATCCGTCAATTTCAGCAGGATCTCCAATTTCAAATTGATGCCGAACGAAAAAACTCAGATATCCTTCCTGTGCTTCCTCGCCATCTTCAATTCGACGCATGTCGCCAAGGGTTGTGGTGATAAAATCTCTCCTTTCTTGCCCATCATTGGAATAACCAAATCCCGATCGTGCCACAAACCACCCGGCATCCTGTGTCGTATTGTAATCGGGCTCAATCCACTCATAGGGAGGTGCTACGTTCCCTTTTTTCACATACCAACGATCCCCCTTTTCGATCAGTTTGATGTCATTTCCGGGTTTGTATTCATGGAAAAGTGTCCGATGTGCAAAATCAAGCCCCTCGTGCCCGGAATCATCTATCTGGCTGGGATGCAACTGTTGATCAATATATGCGTCCAATCCGGCAGTCTGAATCCAACTCCTATCAGAGGGAGTCGGCCCGTATGCCAAACGATTGAGCGCATGGTTGATGGACTCGGATTGCGTTAGTGAAGCTCCTCCCGGGTTGCTGGCTTCAAAGTGAAAATAGTCGCCACCCATGAAGGATGCTGTTGGCACGTCCGGTTCAATTCCGGCACTGATTTTGAGAAATGTTGTCTGGCCGGGTTCTGGAATGAAGAACGTTGCGGTGCCAGCATATCCGAATAATCCACCGGAAACCAATGGATGATCCAGAGGGGATCGAAGGTCACTCCCCGATTCGATCAATATGTGCCCATACCCATCCGGCACACCGACTTGTAGTCCCAACTGCCCGTTTTGCAGTTGAAAGGACTGAATCACTGGAGCCTCAGCAGCCTGAAGCGCCTGTCCTAAACAACTCAGCCCCAATAAAAATGCAACCCTCCTCTTCATGTTCCAAGCTCTCATATGGTAATGATCTCTGGAGTCAAAGACGACCCGCTTCGATTTGAATTTGATTTTCGCTTTTGATAGCACGAATTTGAAAGCTTAATCCGTACCGAAATCCAATTAATTTCAAATTCTCGACATTTTTCCAGAATTTCCACAACATTCGACCATGTCAAAACCAACACCATTAGTGAACATGCAGGTTCCCTGGGAAGAGGCCTTGCGCGCTGTCGTCGGTCCCGAAGCATTGCTGACCGACCCCGAAAAACTGATGGTCTACGAGTGTGATGCCCTCACGCTGGAGAAAAAAATCCCCCAGGCGGTGGTGCTCCCAGCCTCGGTTGAAGAGGTGGCTGAAGTGGTTCGCATTTGCGCCGTGCATAAACTTCCCATCATTCCAAGAGGAGCCGGCACCAGCCTTAGCGGTGCCGTGCTTGCAGTGGATGGAGGCATCACCATCTGTCTCTCAAGGATGCAAAAGGTACTGGAGGTGGATTTTGAAAATCGACGCGCACTGGTTGAAGCAGGCTGTGTCAATGCCTGGATCACCCGGGCTGTTCAGTCGAAAGGACTTTTCTACGCTCCCGATCCCTCCAGTCAATTCGCTTGTACTTTGGGCGGAAACGTTGCCACCAATTCAGGCGGACCCCACACGTTGAAGTACGGCGTCACCACCAATCACGTGCTCGGATATGAAATGGTATTGCCGGATGGAGAAATCGTCTGGTTGGGCACCACTCCGGACGGTGGGGAGGATCAAGACGGTCTGGATCTGCGAGGAGCAGGTATTGGCAGTGAGGGCATGTTTGGCATCGTGACACGCGTATTGGTCAAACTGGTTCCCAAACCTCAGGTTTTTAAAACCTTCCTGGCCGTGTTTGAGACGGTTGAGGATGCCAGCCGAACCGTCGGTGACATCATCAAGGCGGGCATTGTTCCCGGAGCTTTGGAGATGATGGATCAGCTCATCACCCGGGCCATCGAGGAAGCCTATCATTTTGGATTCCCGTTGGACGCCGGAGCGCTGCTGATCATCGAATTGGACGGAGCCGAAGCCGGTATGGATGCCCAGGTCCAACAAGTCGAGGCCATTTGCAACCAGAACGAAGCGCGAGAAATCCGTCTTGCACAATCCGAAGAAGAACGCACCCAGTTATGGAAGTGCCGCAAACGTGCCTTTGGAGCCATCGGACGTATCAGCCCGAATTACCTGACACAGGACGGAGTGGTCCCACGCTCCAAGCTTCCCGCCATCATGGATTTCATCCGGCAAACTTCGGAAAAAGTTGGGCTGCGCATTCCCAATGTCTTTCATGCGGGCGATGGTAATATTCACCCCCTGATCCTTTTTGATGAACGCGATCCGGACGAGGTCAAGCGTGCCGTTCAGGCGGGCGAAGAGATACTCGAAAAATGTCTGGAGATGGGTGGCAGCGTTTCAGGAGAACATGGGATCGGGGTTGAAAAAGTCGATTTCATGGCAAAACAATTCACCAAAGCCGACCTTCAAGCGATGTTGGATGTCCGGCAGGTGTTTGATCCGGAACAACGCTGCAATCCCGACAAAATGTTCCCCACCTCCAAGCGCTGCGCCGACTTCATGATCCGAAAACAAGCGCCTGCTTGATATGCGGAGTGGCGATCAGTCAAAAAAAATTCGCAATGCTTTCCTTTTCATGTAAATTAACAGGTCTGTTTGTGATGAAAAACTTGCTTTACAAGGTGTTTGATGTGTTTGGACGCGTATTCAGCCGCGATGAAGATCGGCTGACGCGATCGAAACTCGTTGGCATGTACCTCAACAGAACCAATCACAACAACTCCCTCTCCGTGGAAATGCAACGCACCCGCCAGCGACGCAACGGCAAGTTCTCCTCCAAACGGGAACGGCATTAGTTCCTGGGAGATTGGGATCCTTCTCATTGCAGACTCAGAAAACCTCGTGGAGTGGTCCTTCGATATCAGCCGGCAGGTCTCCGGATACCCCCTCAAAACGTTCACTCAATTCCAAAGCCAACCGCCTTACTTCCGGATCAGGAAAGTCCTTGAGTCGTGCAATGGAGATTTTCATGGTATCTGTCAGCTTTTCCAAATACAGCAATGACCTAAGTGCCCATATTACCTGACCGTCCCTGTTATGGAGTGAGGTTTCCAGAGCGGAGATCAACTGTTCATGGCGCACACCATATTTGGCCAATAAATGCT
Source organism: Verrucomicrobiota bacterium (assembly GCA_027619545.1). Taxonomy (GTDB): domain Bacteria; phylum Verrucomicrobiota; class Verrucomicrobiia; order Limisphaerales; family AAA164-E04; genus AAA164-E04. Next base: position 10,481 of record JAQCFT010000017.1, read on the forward strand.
GCATTTGCGGATGTAAATGAGTCTTACCCTGAAAGAGTTCCAACTCCAACCGCTGCTTCAAAACTTGGTTGTCAGGAAACAACTGCAACACCATTTCCAGTTGAGCAAAGCTTTGAAAATTGCATACCTCAGGAAAATTTTTCACCTGATTACGTGCCTTGGTCCACCAGGGGGAGATCTCCCCATCAAGCCTGGCCATCCCTATGGCTGCGGATGCTTTCAACAACGGACTCTCTGCCTCTCTCCAAACCAACTCAAACAGTTCAACCTTCTCACTGGCGGGAATCTCCATATCATGCAGTTCCCTCAAGGAGGCCAAAGGATACATCACCGAGGATTTCATCTGCATATTGGAAATAAAATCACTCAATGCATCTCGAAAAACAGGAAAGAAATCAGAGGAATATTGATATAGAAACGAAGCATTGAAGAAATTGTTCACATCTTCTCCCTCTTTGAGCCAACGGGAAGCAATATCATCGGGCAATGTGCAACGGATTCCCCTTTGTTTCATCAGATAAAACATCAAGCGCAATAACTGGTTTTCATCCTGATCCAGATAAGTCTCCAGCAGCGCATCCAGAGCGACTTGCTTGTCTGGATGATGAACGAACCAGACGGTGGCTGCGGCGTTGGAATCCTTTTCGCGTGCTAACGCAATCGTTCGAAAATATTCGAGAATTCTGGGATGACGCAGCAAATCGGACTCAAGACCAGCCAACAGTGCAAGAGCGCGTGTCCGGGATTGCTTTTGCAACGCAGGGGCTTGTACAGGAATGAGTTTCCTAAGGTTGCCTGGTAGCTTATCCAACCATGCAAAGACAGCCGATTCATGAAATTGCGCACACCCCAATAGATACAAAACTCCTTCATCCCCGGAGCGGGCAAACAACTCTTGAAGGTGGTTCTGATAAAAAATGTTCCCCCCGATCAACTCTTGGTAAGCCAAACCTTCAAACTCTTTGAGAGCCAACTGAGTTTTCCACTCCCCAAGCGATTTTCCTTTGTAGCGAAAAGGCCGGTGAACCATCAACACCAGGAGTAAGGCAACAAACGCCACCCCCAAAACTGCCAGAATAAAGGAAACAACAGGGTATTTCTGGGCAAATCGTTTGCTACCGCCAACAAAACGTGAACCAATGGACTCGGAAGGGGTCATGTTAGTTTTTAGCCTTTAGCCTTTAGCCTTTAGCCCTTAGCCCTTAGCCCTTAGCCCTTAGTCTTTAGCCCTTAGTCCTTAGCCTTTAGCTGAGACCAAAAAACCAATTGCTAAAACCTAACACCTAACACCTAACACCTAACACCTAACAGCTAACAGCTAATAGCTATTAGCTTACCGCACCGTCTTCAGTTTGGGATTTGGATCCACCTCCAACTGGAAATTGCGATAACGCACTTCCATTGGACCGCCTGAGTGGACCTGAAAAGCCACGATCCCCTGCAAGGCTCCGTCAGGATCATCCAAATCAACGCATTTGTTGCCGTTGATGGCTGTCTGAATGTGATGATTGAAAGCCAGAATTTCATACTGATTCCACTCACCTTTTTTCACGTGTTGATCACCGGGTTTGTCCCAGAGAAGGGCGCGTCCCAATTCTTCGTAGAGCTTGCCCCACCAACCTTGACCAGCATCGGCCTGATAACCTTTGACTTCACCGTGATCGGCACGTTGACTGCGAAACTGAATGCCGCTGTTTTCGCTGTTGGGAGTCAGTTTCACTTCGAAGATGAGTCGAAAATCCTTGAGGATCATTTCACTTTTCAGGAATTCGTTGTGTTTCAATCCGGTCTTGGTCTCCCCTACGATTTCCCCATTTTCAACCCGCCAGAGAGACTCTTCCCCATCCCAACCGGTCAAGTCGGTTCCGTTGAAAAACAAATCCACATTATCGGCGCTCGCCATCAAAGGCGCCTGGGCAGGTTGACGCAGATAGTAAAGCAGGTCGCGGATTTCCTGATCTTCAAACGGCGCCAGCAACCCTTCGGGCATCATCGAGAGTTCACTTTGGAAATTGGATTCAATACTGTCCTGTGGAATCAGCACCGTTTCTGTCGCGGTCACTATTTTAAGTGCGTTGCCGGTTCGCTCCTTGATGATGCCGGTGATGACGCGGCCGTCTTTTGTTTCGATTTCGGAGGAGCGGTAATCATTGGGAATAACGGCATTCGGATCGACGATATTCTGCAACACGTAATCCAGGTTGGCGCGGTCAGATCCGGTGATATCAGGCCCGACCTTACCCCCCACGTCAAACAAGGTGTGATAAAATATTTTAGAGCGCGCAAACACGGCGCGCCCGCGGGTGGCGTCTCCGGGCGTGGAGCCGCCTGCGTAATAAATGCGCTTGAAGCGATCGATCTCAGCTTTCTTGTCGTCTGTGCTTTCCCGAAAAGATCCCCAAACCACTTCGAGCCTGGCATTGATGACATCGTTTTTCAAGTTGCGCAACTCTCTGACAAGTGCAGCGGACAGATCCCGCTTGGGCACCTGCCCCTGCTCGACAGCTTCCAGAAGAGGGCCGGCGTATTCGGCACGGGAGGCCATCACGCTCAGAGCTCTTTGTTTGTCAGTACCGGACAGGGTATCATAAACCTCAAGCAAGGCCCCGGGTGTTTCCGGTTGCTGGTAACGAGCCAGAAACCGGATGGCTTCCGAACGCACAGCCTGGTCTTTAAGCAGACCAAGCAAGGTCTTGGGCAACTGATCATCCCCGGCCTGAACCAGAGCATTCAATGCATCCAATCGTTCACCGGCAGCACTTCGGGTATCCACCAGGATTTGACGCAAGGAGTTCAAGGCATTCTGACTTCCGAAAGTCAGCGAAAGGGATCTCACCAGAGAGCGCACTTCAGCGTTGCCGCTTTTGCCCAACTTGTTCTCCACAGCAACCCAACCGGCAGGCATATCCACTTTGGCTCGCCCCTGCATGGCCTGGCTCAAGCCACGCAACACATCCAATTGAAAATCCACTTCCCCGCTTTGATTCAACACCGTCACGATGGGGGCTAGTGACTCAGGTTGGGCTGCCGAGAGGGAAGACCCAACCGAACCCAGCATGCATGCGGCCGCCACAAAACCACTCAAGAATTTCTGCGTCAATTTCATTTTTATAAGGAGTAAGAAGTTTGAAGGTGAATCATTATCGATTGGCAACCAAGGCTCCGGTCGCCATGCGTCGGGTGATGTATTGACGCAGCAAAGGAATCCTGGCGGCCTGCAACAAGGCAAGTCCTTGATCCGCATCCGCTCCAACAACGGGCTCCATCGCATACCAATACATGAGAGGCAGATTGTGATCGTCCGCATCGGAGGCTCGCGCCACCAACTCTTTCAAAACCGGAAAACGACCATCCACCGGAGTGCGCTGCAAAGCGGAAGCAATGTAAAGCCGAACGAAAGCGGATGGTTCATTCGCGGCCATTTCAGCCAGTTTGTCCAGGACCGCCTTGGATGGTGAACGATCTTCCCAAAGCAACTGAAGGGCCCAAGCGCGGATGTATTCGTTTTCGTGATCCAACAAACGCAATCCAAAACGTTCACCGAAACCACCTATTCCATTCAGCGTCCAAAGGAGCCGCAGCTTGTGAGGTATGGATTCCGTCTGGTTGAACAAACGTCGTATATCACGATACAGGCCGGCATCACCGCCCTTGGCCATCAGCAGCTTCCTTGCCTGCAGGGCATACCATTCGTTCTTGTGCAACTGCAGTCGAACCAAAGCCTGCGGAGAATGCGCCCTCAGGTCGACGGGCGTCCACGGTTCGTCATTGTAAACCACTTTGTAGATACGACCGTTAGAGCGGTCGTGACCATCGTCGCGGCGGTGGTGACATTGGTTGGAGTCATACCAATCGATCATATAAACCGAACCATTGTGGTCATACAGCATGTTCAACACCTGCGACCAGCGATCATTGAAGTTCAGGAAATCAGGACCATGTTTCCCAACAAATCCCGACCCCGATCGAACAGGCATATCCATGTTGATCCGCTGTCCATGGATATTGTTCATGAAGGCTTGATTATCATATGCCTGCGGCCAACTCCCTCCTTGATACATCATCAACCCGGAATGGGCATGACCGCCTCCCATTTCATCCGATCGGTTATTACCGGCATGCGGACCTTTGTTTCCCGCCCAATGCACGTGGTCGCCGTGGGTTTTGATGTCGTCATAAATAAAGGGATTCAAATGATCCGGCGCATTACTGGGCAAAAAGTCTTTCACACGATTCTTTTCTTCCAGGGTAATGCTGTAGTGCTGCCCACCCTGACGCTGATAACGCGCCCCCTGAATCATGTGCCAGAAGTGTGGGATCACACAGGCTTCAATAAAGGCCTGGCCATAGGCATCAAAATCCACACCCCATGGATTGCTGGTTCCCTCGGCAAACACCTCGAAAGTATGTTTCAAAGGATGATACCGCCAGACCGCTGCATCCACCCGCTGGCGTTCTTCTTGTGGTGTGCCGGGTTTCCCCACAAAAGAAGGACAGAACACTCCGTGGCACCCATACAACCAACCGTCCGGCCCCCAGGAAAACGTGTTCAAGGTCTCGTGCGTGTCCCGGTAAGGATCCCATCCATCCAGAAGGATCTTCGCTTCGCCATCCGGTTTGTCGTCCTGATTGTAATCAGGAATGAACATCAGATAAGGCGCAGCCCCCACCCAGACACCGCCAAAACCAACCTCCATACCACTGATCAGGTTCAGGCCATCTTTGAAGAGTGTTTTCTTGTCGAACTGATGATCTCCATCGGTGTCCTCAAGAATCACAATCCGATCCTTGCCAATGTCACCTTCGGCGCGATGCGGATACTGATGCCCTTCCGCCACCCAGACACGTCCTCTTTCATCCAGGCAAAAGGCGATGGGTTGGGTCACGTCGGGTTCGGATGCAAAGATGTGTGCCCGGAATCCATCCGGCAGCGTCATGGCATCCGCCGCCGCCTGTGGTTCCAATCCCGCAAACAACACCTGATCGATCGAAGGCATCTCAAACTGTTTGCGCACGGCATCCGGATCAATGGCATTTTTGAATTCGGGTTTCGAAGCATGGAATCGGAAATCATCAAAATTGATATGCCCCCAATGGCCGATCTGATGATCGATCACACGAATGAAAATCGATTTGCCCTGGACATCTTTGAGATCCACCACCACCGGACGGAGGTCTTCAGCTTCAAAACCGGAGGTCTTGAAGAATACTTCATTGTTATCCGCTCGCACCAATTCAACACGATTCTGGTCAGAGGCTCCACCGGCGATCCGAAAGGATGCGAAAGGGTGGGTCACTTTGAATGGAACAGAAGTAAGCGTACCGGTCGGGTCATCTCCGGCGATTTCGTAGGTTCCAATCCAGTATTGTCCGTCATGAGCACTCCTCATGTCCTCGCGACGTGAAGATACGGTGTCTCCGCGAACGGGTTGTTTATTAAAAGCAGCACCTTCTGCCTTCCAATCGGTCAAGTCACCCGATTCGAACCCGAGGTTCAATGCGCGTCCGTCGTTGCCCCTGGGTAATACGCCCTCGGCTGCAGTCACAACCGTGGCCACCGCAAGTGCCGTGCCCAGTATGCCGGAAAATAGGATGAAGTGTTTCATGGATGGCCTGCATCCTAGGCATCTCTCTGCCAGGATGCAAGCTTCCCCGGAAAGCAAAACGTTAAGAATCTGAACTTGAAGGCATCCGAATCAATGTCCCGTCTTCAGTTCAACGATATCGTGTGTTCCCGATTCACGTTGCCCTGCCGGACTGACCCGTATGTAGCGAGCTCGTTGACGATGTTCCTCCAGGGTTCGAGCCCCGAGATACCCCATGCCGGATTGTATTCCCCCGATCAGCTGCCCCAACACCTTATCCACCGGTCCGGCCACCTCTTTGAGAGCTTCGACCCCTTCGGCCGAGATTTTACGTGTGGTATCTTTGGCCGCATGCCCATAACGAGCGGCGGAACCTGCCTGCATGGCAGCCAGACTTCCCATCCCACGGTATTGCTTGTAAAGCTTGCCACTGATTTCAAGAATCTCTCCGGGAGCTTCCGAACAACCAGCCAGCAACCCCCCGCATATCACCGCATCGGCAAGGGTCAGCGCTTTGACGATGTCACCGGATTTGGAGATGCCGCCGTCGGCCAAAATGGAAACGCCTTTTCGACGAGCAGCCGAGCTTGCCACATACAACGCAGTCATCTGCGGGATTCCCACACCGGCAACCACTCGTGTGGTGCAGATGCTACCGGGTCCTTGTCCTACTTTCACACAGTCGGCACCGGAATCTGCCAGGAATTCAACACCTGCACCGGTCGTGACATTGCCAGCAATGATCGGGAGATCCGGAAAAAGATCACGGACCAATCGAACAGTGTCCCCCACCCCTTTCGTGTGCCCATGAGCCGTGGATACCGCAACCGCATCCACCCCCCGATCCACGAGGGCCTGGACATGTTGTGCGATCGCGTCCCGGTCCAACTCCCCAAAGGCATTGCGGGTCGCGGCAATGGCAGCGCCGCAAAGCAATCGAAAAGCGGCATCCCGTGCCGGCTTGACCTGCTCCTGCCTTTCTTCCGTGATTCGGTCCACATCGGAAAGAGTAAACAGGCCGCGTAAGCGATCCTGCTCATCCACAACCATCAATTTATCGATCCGGGGATGTTCACCAAACACGTGATCCGCACTGGCTATCGGATCATTTCCAAGCTCTTTCTCAGCCAGAGTCATCACCTGATCCCGCGGCAAAAGGGCCTCTTCCACCAAACGGGATGCATAGCGGGGACGGACCACATTTCCGGGCAAGAGACCAATCAATTTACCCTTGTCATCCACCACGGGAAATGTGCTGAACGTAAAGCCTTTTCGATCCATGAGATCCAAGACATCCCCTATCCTCTGGGAGGGTGTGACGGTAATGGGATCACGGATCAAACCATGCACGTGATTCTTGACACGGGAAACCTCCTTGAGCTGATCCTTGGGACTCATATTGTAATGAATCAAGCCCATGCCGCCGTGCTGTGCCATGGCGATGGCCATGCGGGATTCGGTGACCGTGTCCATGTCAGCCGATATGATGGGTAAATGAAGTTCAAGCCCTTCGGCCAGCTTGGTTTCTAAAACCGTATCACGCGGAAGCACTTCGGAATGCAGAGTGGCCAGTGAAAGATCATCATAGGTCAGGGCACACTCTTTATTGGCCGTAAAGAAATCTTCGGCCTTGAGAAAAAACTCGCGATCCAGAGCATTGGGGTCCTGTGTATCTGCCATGTCCCAGCTTGCCAAAGGCCCTGCGGAACTGGCAAGAGGGAACTAGCAAAAAATGCAAATTATCGGACCAAAGCGAGAACGATTGGGCTGAGAATCGAACAAAAAACCGCGCAGTCACGAAACAGATCGGGATAACCCCATTCACCGGGGCATGGTGATCTGCCATCGCTCCGGCACAAGCTGACCGGGAGCTCCAGCCTCGCGCGCACCAGTAGGCCCCTTACTTTTAAAGTTCAAATGAGATTTCGATCACCACCAGGTAAAGGATGGATCAGGTTTCGGTGCGTTACCGTAGTTCCATTCGTAGGCTTCCAGCGGAAACTGAAAGAACTCGGTGTGACTGTCTCCGAACAGAACGTTAAAGCGATATTCCCCCTTAAAGTTATGCCACTGACTTTCTTTGTCCCGCTTGTCACGATCCGCCCACCAAGGCCAGTCACCAGTCACCAACTTATTGGAAGGTCCTTTGGCCATCTCGGCACCTTTCATGGGTGTGGCCTGAGGAGATCCCGGAGCTGCTTTGGAATCTCCGGTCACATGTTTGATACGCAAGGTTTCCACGGCCCAAACGGTCAGGTAACTGTTACCCCAACCTTGAAAACACGTCTTGGTCCCCTGCGGAAACCGGGCGATGTGCAGGGAATCCCCCTTGTCCGAAGGACAGTGATAGGCCTCGTCTGCAGGCACGTAATTGTTCAGAGGCCTGCGTTCTCTGGGAACATCACCGCCGTGCAGGGTCATGGTTCCCGTTGTGCCGCCCAGAGTTCCCCAGTTCTCATAAGCAGGGTAGTAGTCGTTATTGTCATCCATATACATGGCAAAGCCCAAACCGTGTTGACGCATGTTGTTGTTGCATTTGATGGTCTTGGCTTTTTCCTTGGCGCGGGAGAGCGCCGGCAGCAGCATGCCCGCCAAGATGGCAATAATGGCAATCACCACAAGCAATTCAATCAAAGTGAATGCCATGAAGGGTTTTTGTGGATGAGATTTCATATATTAGGGACTGTTATAAAGCTTGATCATAGAAAAGCAATGCTTCGTTCAAGGTTACGGTGTAAAATCGTCATTCGGCAGGAGTAATCCGTTTGATGCCTTCAGGGTTTTTCTCTTCCCTGAACAAATCCGAAACGATCTCCGTGGACTGGAGCAAATCGGCATGCCCATCCAGAAAGACCCAGTTTGATCCGTTACTGTGCCTTTCCTTGGCGATGCGACGCTCAGTATTCAATCGCCCGGAACGCTCATTGTAAGGTGTATGGGTCGGGGCCCAAACATCATTCAAATCTTTCACTGCATCTCGTATCCCCGTCACAATCGGTCGCCATGCACCGTCTTCATTGTCGCCGATATGCACGGTGTTGCTGGGTTCCTGAAAGGCGGTGATCTTGGACGGACCAACCTGTTCGGTCCCCACCATGTCCGTTTTACTGGAGAATTTCCAGGCATTGATCACGTATGTGATCACCTGACGCTCTCTGGGATTTCGATTGGGATAGCTCGGGCATTTATATATACGAATACCGCTGAAATCATCCTCCCTGCCCCCTTCGGGCATGTAAGGCATGTATACCAGAAACCAAGGATATCCGTTGCCTCTTGGAATATAGCCTTCATTCTCGTCCGAGTAGAGAATCATGGCCAAACCGGTCTGCTTGAGGTTGTTGATGCAAAGGATCGATTTGGCCTTGGATTTTGCTTTGCTGAGTGCCGGCAGGAGCATGCCAGCCAAAATCGCGATGATTGCAATCACCACAAGAAGTTCGATCAGTGTAAAACCTTTCCGAAAAAAGGCTCCAGCGGATACACCACGCCATGGGGTGCTAACTTTCGTTTTCATAACGGTTTCCAGCTTCTGGTTTGGGAATGGGAAAATGATTACACCATTTCTGGCGGTTTGCAGAGCAAAAAATCACTCTTTTTACCTTCCACAATATTCTCAATCCTCATCCTGCGGCAAAACCTGTATGCGATAAAAAGCCTTCCCAACACTTTGGAAATCTGACACACCGAACACAACTTGATCACCGTCCGCTCGCACTGTCTCCAGCATCTTCCATTCAGCCTCCGTCAAGGATTCGCTCATTTCCAGGGCATATTCACGGCCAGAAACTGTTGACACTGTCAAATGCAGCCTCAGAGCATCGTCAACAGAGAGTTCCACAATGCGCGTTACACTGTTCGCCTGACGAGGGTGCGTGCCCGCCTCAAACTCTTGTTGATTCGTGTGGCCATCATTATCAGGATCGCTATTGGGACTGATGAGGTGCGGATTTTCCATGTCTGTGTCGGAAAAATAATGACTCAACCATGCATCGTATTTTAACGCCATGCTGCCATCACGAATGTCGGCAGGCATTTCTTCGGTTGTCGTCAATTCACCATCAAATACATCGACAGCCAGCACATACAAACCTGGTTTAAAGAATGTGGCGGTGGCAGGAAGGGTTTGATCATTTTCAAAATCCACCTCCCCCGGACCTGACACAAGACGCCATTGCACGGTTGTGATTCCTGGGCTGATCGGCAAGCCATCGTCGCGCCATAATCCCGACAATTTAACCGGCATTTGGTCTAATCCCGTTGCTAGAGATCCCAATCGTATGACGGGCGCCGTGTTCTCGGGAATCAAGACAGCGTTCAACTCCAGATCAAAACTGACATCACTACTACTGGCATTAGCTTGATGAACTTCAACAGCCAACTGATTCATTCCCGACACCAAAAGGGAAGGACTGACAGAGGTTTCGTAAAAGGTGCCTTCATCCGCCCCACCGGCCACACCTGAAGCGAAAGTCTGTGGGGTCAACGCTCCATCAGGCAGGTTTTGTCTGAACACTTCTTTTCCGTTCAAATAAACCAGCGCACCATCATCCCGGATCAGTCTCAAGATCATGGATCTGACACTGGAAGGCTGATTCACCTCAAACGTTTTTCTGAAATAGTAGGTGATTATTTTGTCCCCGGCATTGCCTCCAAAGGACAACTGTGTCTGCTCATCCCCATCGCCATAGCCCAGTTGAGCTGGTCCGCTTTCCCAAGCCCGATCGTCAAAACTCAGATCCACCCACGTATCGGGCAAAGGAGTTCCTCGATCAAAGTAGTTCCAAGTCGACCCGGCTTGCACCAGTGTTCCGGTTTCCGCGGGTCGCTCCACGGTCAATTGCAACGAGGAGGAACTCCTCAACAAGCCATCACTCGCGGTCAGCTCGACAGTCCATGTTCCCACGCCGGGCAATTCTGCCATGGTGGAGATCGAGAGTGGATCTCCGAAATAGATCTGCCCGGGACCTTCGATTTGTTTCCATTCAACCGTCACCTGACCAGGATCACGGGGTAATCCATCGTCTTGCATCACTCCTTTTAAAACAAAGTATGCGGGCAATGTGGAAAACACCAATGACTGATCCTCACCGGCAAATACAACAGGTGCACGGTTCCCATCATTTTCAACGCCCGGCGATGGCTGCAACAAACTGGAACGCCAGTTGATCGGATCATTGCCATACTCAAGCGATTCGATCCGCTCCACGGAAGCTCCAGGCGTCAAGGCGATTTCAGGCCATGGAGAGGACGCACGGTAACGAACTTCATCGACGGTGATCATTGAAACGATCACACCCTCCGGAGTGACATCGGGTTCATCCGGCCGCTGTAACTTCAATCGTTCACCATTGTCCTGGAGGTTGCCTTCAAAAGGCCCCAAAACCTGGACATCCGCTGGTACCGCAAAGGAACTGCGAAACACATCCGGCTCACTACCGGCAATCAGCAGCAACGCCCCCGGAGCAAGAGAAATGTCCGGAGGAAAAACAAAACCTATTCCATCCAGTCGCCATGTGTTCTCCTGATGTTCCGGATCAAAAAGCGGGACTTCCTGGGCGCTCACGTTTTTCAACTCCACAAATTCGGGTGCACTTCCGTCTGATTTATAATAAATCTCATTGATGACAACTGGTCCCACCAAAGGCCCGCTGTTTGCAGCGCCGAAGGTCAAGGACCGCTGAGGCGGATATTGAGCCTGGCCAGTGCTGGTCAGGTAACGTCCGTAGGACACACCATTCTCAGAAGCCTCGAATTCAAATCCGTGGCTGTATCCGGTCAATGCACCATTGACGTCAGCTGAAAAGAGATAGACCGATTCCCCAAAAGAGCTGAAGGTAAAACTGGGAGCCACACCAGGGGAGGGATTGAATGAATGTTCGTCCACGACCAGATACCCTCCCGATGGGATGCGTGTTCCGGCAGGAAACTGGTACTTTTCAGGTTCCCTGCGATCATCGGTTAGAAACCAGCCACCCAAGTCCGCCGGTTGATCGGTCGGGTTGAATAATTCCACGGAATCCACCAGGGGAGGATCGGTATGAGCCAGCAATTCATTGATGACCACCGCAGGAATATTTGCATCAACATCTTCCCTACCCGGACTTCCTCCCAGCTGGCTGGACGCACGCCAGAGGGTGCCGTCTCCCTGATCCTGCATGACGTCATCCGACACAACGGGCACGATCGAAAACCCGCTGCCATCCGCTGTAAAAGGCCAGGGAAGTTCATCATCAAAGGTAAAAGACCGGATCTCCTTCCCGGAAGCGTGAGAAAGCGTGAGGCGTTCACCGGCATTGTTCAAACTGCCAGAATATTGTCCGGCGATGGTGACCGAAGGATATCTTCGCGCAAAGGACTCCGCATCGCGAACCAGCACCGCAAACTCACCCGGCTCCAACATTGTTCCATTCGGAAACGTAAACCGAATGCCATCGGTAAAAGCAACACCGCTCAAATCCAGTGATTCGTCCGCCATATTCCTCAGTTCAACGAATTCGTAAACATCCCCATCAACAGCCAAATCATTGGAAATCGGATGATACATTATTTCAGTCACCAGCAATTCGTTAAACTCCCGTCCAACAATGAAATCCGTCTCGGTCAAAGCACTCCATACACCGTTCCGATATCCTCTGGCCATCAAGTGAAGGTGCTCCCCCACATTCAGTGGCCCCTGATACATCCTTGCTTCCGGTGAAATCCCTCCCCCCATCCGACGCGGATCCACCCCATTCAATGTGAAGTAGATCGTCGAAGCGTTTCCGGCATTCAACACCAATGAATATCCTTCAGGAACCACTCCTCCGAACTGGCTCAATCCGGGAGCATCGACATCCGGGTAGAGATTGTCCTGCCTTAATTGATTCAACAGAACGGATGTGCGCCTCGCGATGAAGGTATCTCGGACGGAATCAATCGTGTTGATCCAGGCATTATCCCGGGTGAATGGTTGGGCCCGTTTGGAATCCCCCCAACGAGCGGATTCGGCAACCACCGCCCGATCGATCTCTTCCTTGCGTTTCATAAACAGTGCCGTGGCCGTTTCGGGAGTGAGAACACCTGCATTGAACATGTGTTTATGGATGTGATCGGACACCTTCATGCGGAATTCCGCATTCTTCTGAAGTTCCTGCCACAAATACTGCGGGTTGAAATACTGAAAGGTACTTCCAGCCGGATAGGGTCCGGTGCGATTTTCATTAACGTTCAACAGCGTGTGCTCGGCATCATGTACGAAATGCTGAAATCCGACATCCCCATTTCTGTTCCGCAGGGAATAAAAATTATTAGGTCGATTGTTTCCCAAAAAATTGGAAATGGGCGCGTCCAGATTTCCCCCGTATAAAATGATCAGCATGTAATCAATGAGATTGGGCACATCCACCAACACCGGATAATCGGGATTCCGTGAGCCATCTGGATTGTTTCCCTGGACACGCTGGTAATCGGCATCACTTGCCAGACCGCCCCTCACCGCCTGCCAGAGCTCCTGCCAGGCATCCAGGTTTCCATCGGTGGCATTGATCGTGTAAGGCCCCGCCTCGACCTTGATCACATCGTAATCCTCTTTTTCCCCTCCATAATAGGCTTCACCATAAGAAGCCTCCGGACGCTCAGCCGTGTTGTAGAGCCCCCAGTACATGCCATTGATATACAGATGCGCGTAATCTCCGCGTTCGGCGTTGTGCCCCATGGCCAATTGAAGATCCCTGTTGAACTGATCGCGCATGAAAATCCCCCGACTATCTCCCTGAAAGCTCCAGGAATAGTTCTGAAAGGTACGCAAATCAAAGGCATCAAAAGATTGGTTGGCATCTTCACCGAATACCGGATAATTCAGTTTTGAATCTCCGTACTCGCTCCTGAAAAACAGACGAAAAGCGTGCTTGGGATTGTTGGTGCTGCGGCTGAAACCTCCTCGGATACGGATCCCCGCATTGATCTGGAAACCCTTCTTCCCGTCCGGATGAATCAATTCAACCGAACAGGGACGCTCCCAATCACGACCATCCTGAGAAGGATTTGAATAGATACCCGATGAACCGAACATATCATCCAGATCCATCACAATGGAAAAGGAAGGGATCGTTTTCAAATCATCGATGATCGTGTCCCGATACAAACGATTGTCCACCACATCGGGATCCATCCCATAATCCACCGTATTGCTTCCCCATCTTGCCGGCCAACCTTCCGGCGCCCGGCCGTCGGATGCCTGATGGATGATATCTTCCAAAAAGAAATAGGTCTGCGTATCAGTATTGGACGGTTCATAACCTTCTCGAAAGGCACGTGCACGAACGGTGGTCGTCTTATCGATGCGCAATGGTTCCGAATAAGACATTCCATTGTTGAGAGAGGGTTCCGTTCCATCCAATGTGTATCGAATGTCAGCCTCTGCGGTATCAGTGGAAATGATCAACGAAAACGGTTCCGCATAGAAACCCCGATCCTGACTGAACTTGGTATCCCCAACAAACGCAAGGCTGCCTGCCGCATTCAATGCCCCAGGTGTAGCGGTGGAAAAGTAATGCAAACTGCCTGATTCCACTTCAAACTCATCCAACACCACATCCAGAAACGCACTCGAATCATCGATCGCTGCATTGAAAACCTGAATGGCAAGCAGGTTGTCCCCCTCGCGCAGATGTTGCATGGACCCGCTCAATTCTATCCGTTCCCACTCGTCAGAAGCATTCTCCCTAACCGCCAGATCATCCCAGGCGGCATTGTCTGCCACATGTCGCCGCGCCACTTCAACGCCATTTAAAAAAGCAACGAACCCGTCGTTATAACGGATGCGCATGGTCAAAGAATCCAGTTCCCCGATCTGTGTTGCCTGAAAGGGGATGCGAGCATAAAAGGTCCCGTGCTTTTCATACATAGAAGACAACAGGTCCGTCTGAATGAAAGCATTACTCACATTGCCGGATGGAGAAGGAGTTGACCAAACCTCGAGCCCGCCGTTTTGAACATCCCCGACCAATTTGAAATCCTCCGCGCTGAAGGACCTCAACCGCCCTTTGGCTGCGAAAAACTCCAGTGCGGCACCACCACCACGCTCATAGAAAAGGAGCTTCATCGGATAGGTTCCCGGATCCGAAACAGAGACCAATCCCAAGGTATCGGCCGCAGCACGAGGAGTGGGAAAGCTGAAGGTCTGGCCTGCGATTTCCAAGCGGAATCCGTCATCACTGTTCACCCCGAAGGTCCAGACACCGCTTTCAGGTATCACCACATTACCGGTGACCTCGACGACAAAATCTTCCGCATTTTGTCCGATGGTCATTCCTGGAAAAGCAGCGTCCTCGCCGAAATGGCCTGAAGCACCTGTATCAAAGAAATTGATCACCGGACTGTACACAGACACTTCCTCACCCTGCAAAGGGGGCGAGTTCAGCACTTGTTCAGCGGTGTCCAGGTGATCGACAGTCGTCCGCGCCTGGATATTTCGCACCCAAAATCCGGGAACGGAGGCTTGATACCCGATGCTCAATGTGCCGGCTTCCCAATGAGTATCGGAGAAATCATTTTGAGCCCAAACCCCGGCATCCGCACCAGAATCGGCAACACGATACCTTAAGGCTGCTCCGTCGGACAAAATGGAATGCTGCGTCACGGTCTGTCCCCATCCATAAGACACATTCCTGTGTTGCTGCGGATATTGATCGTAGGTATGAACGATGGTTTGTCCGTCAGAGTGGATCAATGCGAGGTATTCGCCATCGGCGTCCAGGCTGAAATTGGTGTGAAAGGGTTGACCGGGATTCCGTCGATCCTTACCGGAAGCCCAAACAAGCAGCAACCCCTTGGCCGGGAGTGTTACAGAGGGAAAACGCCACTCATTCAAATCATCGGCATTGTTGCTCAGGTACCACCCTGTCAAATCGACAGATTCAATACCCGTATTATAAATCTCCAACCAATCCGAACTATCTCCGTCTTCATCGAGAATCGTGTTACCATTACTGGCCATGAATTCAGAAATAATGACGTCTCCCGAAAGATGGTTACCCGAGATCAATCCAGCCCCGATCAACCCGACTAACAGGCATCCTTTAATTCCTTCTGTAAGCATGAACCATAATCAGCAAAATTCGGGCCATGTTACAAAAGGAAGACAATCGTGAGTGATCAATCTTCCATTTTGGCTTCCCTATTCAAAAGATCCTCAACAGCAACACGTACCGGCTTACCCTGGTGAAGCATGGCATGCACTTCATTGATGATCGGGACATCCACTCCACATTTCTCAGCCAACTGCCAAGCGGATCTTGATGTAGCATAACCCTCTACAACCGAAACAGTAGCATCAATCAGAGCCTTCACATCCTCCCCCGCCCCGACCTTTTCGCCGAAGGTTCGATTGCGACTCAGCTTGGAAAAACAGGTCACCACCAAATCCCCCAGACCGCTCAAACCGCTGAATGTCTCTGGCTTGGCCCCACAATGCACCCCAAGCCTTCGGATCTCGGCAATACCACGCGTCACCAAGGCGGCTTTGGAATTGTCCCCAAAGCCCAGCCCCTCACAAATCCCCGCGGCAATGGCAATGACATTTTTCAAAGCACCGCCAAATTCCACCCCAACAGGATCCGAAGAGGTATAAACACGAAAATGGGAACGATGGAACAGAGCCTGAACGTGTTCGGCGTCGCTCACACATTCGGAGGCGGCAACGATGGCGGTTGGCATACCAGAGGCAACCTCCGCCGCCAAAGTAGGTCCGGAAAGCGCAACGACCTTCGATGCCGGTATGGCGTCCGCCAGCACTTCGGTCATGGTTTTTCCGGATTCAAACTCAATCCCCTTGGTCACACTGACTACAACCCCCTCAAACGACGCAACTTGCTCGGCAACTGGACGAAAACCACCCGAAGGAACAGCCATCACCAACGCATCCTGCCCCGATGCCGCAAAGCTCAAATCGGAAGTCAAATCCCAATCACAACCCAGAGGGATGCCGGGAAGGTACCGGGTATTTTCACCTGATGTTTTGATTTGCTCCAGGAGAGCAGGGTTTCTTCCCCACATCGTAACATGATGCCCGTTATCATGCAGCACTTTACCAAGAGCACACCCCCATGCTCCTGCTCCAAGCACGCCCAAATTCATGAGGACACCTTCCCTTTCCCAGGCTTTTTCTGCCCGATTTTGGATTCCGTCCCTTGCAGGATTCGCTGGATATTTGCACGGTGTTTTACGATCGCCAGCAGTGACATGAGGATGCATACCCCCAGAATCGGGCCGGGTTCCTGTCGATACCAAACAACCACAGGAAGAGCCACAGCCGCCATGATCGATCCAAGGGAAACCATCCTGCTGATGCCAAGAAAAACCAGGAAAGAAGTCAAAGCCCCCAAAAAGCCCCAAGGCGTCAATGCAACCAGGACCCCAGCTGAGGTGGCGATGCCTTTGCCACCTCTAAAACGCAACCAAGGGGTGTAATTGTGCCCCAACACACTCGCAAACCCACCCACGATCAAAATCCAAATGGGATTTCCACCGGATGCCCCCATCAACCACAAGCCCCCCTTGCATCCAATCCACCCCTTCAGTCCGTCGATGAACAAAACAGTCACCCCCGCCTTCCATCCCAATGTGCGAAACACGTTGGTAGCGCCAATGTTACCACTCCCTTGCGCTCGAATATCCATACCGCGTCGCTTTGCTGCGAGGTAGCCCGTGGGTAATGACCCGGCCAAATACCCGAATACGATGGCGAAAAAATAAATCATAATGATGAGATTTTATGGGTTGCATGCTGCCTTGGTTCGGGCGAACACATCAAGAGGCAATTCATTCAGTTGTTGGGAGATTGACAGGAAGCTTCTCCCAAGCCTACTGAAATGGGAACAAGTGAATTAGAGATCAACGGACAAAACAATGAGCCAGGACAACACATCACCCGAATCCAAACCAAAGGCAACGCAGACTTCCGGACAGGACGGAACCACCCCGAGTACCCCCTCCCCAGCAGCCGAGAAAGAAACCTTGAGCAAGGAAGAACAAATGGCTCGTTTCGAGGAGGCTTTGAAGGATGAAGACTGGGGACACCAGCCTTGCTGATTGCGTGTAAGGTTTCATCTGAAAAATTACCATGATCCTGCGCAGCTGAAAATCACCTCTGGCACCTCGCGGACACATGTCCCTCCTCATGAGGTCAAGGAGCACTCATCCAATAAATCAGACGTCAAGAAGCCGTCAGCATAACACTGGCGATATCCGAATCCGCAGGCATCGGGAAACGGGATGAAATCTGTCTCCGTAAAATAAACCGCTTCGTAATCTTGACTCGAAAGGGCCGCGTTCCTAAATTACCCGGCTCACGTGTCGTGGAATCGGCACGCATCCGGCAGTATGGAACTTGATGCCGTTGAGAGGCTAGATACTGGCGAACATAAGCAAAGGATTTGAAGAGTGAATATAGCGATAGAAAATCTGGGTCCCTGTAAACAACTTATTCGGGTGGACGTGCCCGAGGACAAAGTCAAGGAAGCGATGGATTCCACCACCAAGGAATTCACGAAATACGCGAACCTTCCAGGTTTCCGCGCCGGCAAGGCCCCGAAACATATGGTCCTCAAATCGTACGGAGACCGCATCGAACAGGAAGTCCGCCGCGAGCTGGTCAATGAGGGCTACAAAAAGGCCATCAAGGATAACGACATGCATATTGTTGGCAATCCGGATGTGGAAGAAATCCAGTTCGGCAACGGACTCCCTTTCCAGTTTGCCATCACAGTCGAAACCGCACCGGATTTCGAAATCCCCGAATACAAAGGGATCAAGATCAAAAAGGAAATGCGCTCAGTAACAGAAGAAGACGTGGATCATGCGATGGGCGTGCTACAGGACCGCCAATCCAAATTTGAAAACGTCGAACGTGAAATCGCCGAGAACGACTATGCCGTCATCGATTACACCGGTCAATGTGAGGGAAAACCCATCACAGAGATCGCTCCGAAGGCCACCAGCCTGGAAAAAAAGGAAAATTTCTGGCTGCACGTTCATGACGGACATTTTATCAAGGGATTCCCAGAACAGCTGGTAGGGCTGAAGGCGGGCGACAAGAAGGAAATCTCGGTCACCATTCCCGAAGATTTCGTCATCAAGGAATTGGCGACCAAAGAAGCGACTTTCTCTGTTGAAGTGAAGGAAGTGAAGGTCAAGCAGTTGCCGGAGATTGATGATGAATTTGCCAAGCAGTTCGGTGCGGAAGATGTCGAGTCGTTACGCGAAGGAGTTGAGAACGATCTTGAGAACGAACTGAAAACAAGCCAGAAACGTTCGGCGCGCGATCAACTGGTCCAATACCTGTTGAACAGCGTTCACTGCGAACTGCCCGAGTCCATCGTTGATCAGGAAACCAAAAACGTGGTCTACGATCTTGTTCGCGAAAACCAGCAACGCGGGGTCGCCAAGGAAACCATTGATGAAAAGAAGGATGAAATCTACACAGCGGCCTCACGCAGCGCAAAAGACCGCGTCAAAGTAGCCTTCATCATTGGTCGTATCGCCGCCAAGGAAAACGTCAAGGTCAGTAACGAAGAAATCAATCAGCGTATCGTTTACATGGCGCATTCTTACAACATGCCGCCTGAGAAACTTGCCAAAAGATTGAAAGACCGTGGCGGTATCGCGGAAATTCAGGAACAAATCCTGACTTCCAAGGTGCTGGATCTTCTGGAACTTCAGGCAGAGGTGGAAGACGTCCTCCCTCAGCCGAAAGAGGAAGAACATCATCATCATCACGACTGATCTTATAACATTTTAACGCGTCACAACGCATCAACAGCCCGGACCATGGTTCGGGCTGTTTTTTTTATAGTTTAAAACACCCGTTGCAGGCGTCATTTTCCTGTCATTACCAGTTTCCTGGCGTATGGCGAAGTCCTGTTCCAGCACTTCTGCGTGCCGTGAACATTGATCCCTCAGCTCACATTTTCATTCTAAGCAATGATGTCGTGACAGACCGAACC
>JAQCFT010000338.1 GCA_027619545.1 Verrucomicrobiota bacterium
GGTTACCGGGAGACCGACCGATTCGGTGACGTCCTGGAATCGCCAGTTGCCGAGGTTACGAAACAGTTTGTTTTTGCCCGACATGGCTGCGAAGTAGATATCGCAGAGTCCGTCCTTGTCAAAATCCTCCAAGGCCACCCCCGAACCGTTCAACAGATCGAAATCATTTTCGTTGATTGTTGTGTTGAGTGTATTGGTGAATTGGAATCCCGTTTCGATGGGGAGTTTTAGCCGGAATCCGTCCTGTCCTGTTGAGGGAACCGTCAATGCAATGGCCTCATAGCTCGGGGGAAGAGGCTTCGGGGTTGCGGTTTCAACTGGTGCGGGCAGGTTCGATTCGGGCGTGCAACCGGACCACCATGCGGTTGTGGCGTGCACCATGGTTACCAGCAGGTATTTTGATCGATGATTCATGCCCTATGGATGATCCTTCAAACAATCCCGTTAACCCAGCAAGGTCCGGTTATGGTTTTGGCCAATTGAGATGCTTGTGAAGAAAGTCATAGGTGGCTTCGCCGTGGATGGTGTGTGGTCCGGGAAACCACTCAATCTCACATCGATCTCCGATGCCCAGTTTGGCCTGATAGAGGTGGCGGACTTTGGCGAATTCATAAGCCACCCGTTCGTCGGGTGCCACGCCGTCGAAGTGGCCGCGTTCCACCATGAAGGGACGGGGTGCGATCAGGGCCGCCATCTCGGAGTAGTTGAATGTGCCCCCCAGATTGAATTCGAAAATCTCATATTCACCGGACCAGACATAGCTGTAGGGCGTCAGGGTCGACGCATTCTTCCATACCCAGTCGTTGAAATCCGCCGAACAAATGGACAGGCAGTAATCGGTTACCAAAGCGGGCACGCGCATGGCTGTTTTTCCTCCGTAAGACAGCCCATAGAAAGCGATGCGTTCGGGATCGACATTGGGTTGTGTCTTCAGCCAGTTGACGATCTGCTGGTGTTGGGGCGTGATGATGGAGAAAAGGGTTTTCTTCAATGGATAGGCCTTGCGCTGCAGGGTGCGGAAGCGGTCCCGGAAGATGTAAAGATTTTGAGGCGAGAACGTGATGAATCCCCGTTCCGCCAGTTTGGAGGCAAAGTCGTGATAGGCCTCGTGATCGCCCTGTATGATGTCCTGTGGTCTGCCTTCCAGTCCATGCTGACAAACGACAACGGGACGTTTTTCATTGGGTTGAATATTGTCGGGCAGGCACAAAATACCGTAGGCGATGACATCTTCAAACACATCCAATACCACCTCGTAACCGGTCCATCCATTCCCTTGAAAAGTCTGACGGGATCGGGCGTTGAATGGCAGCAGGGGGTCCTTGAATTGACCGATGATTTCCTCGCGAAAGATGTCGCGGTAGGATTCCACGGATTGTTGAAAAGCTTCCAGTGAGTCGGTTTTCAGGTCCTTGAAGTAAGCCTTACGTTCATAGGGACTTTTCAATAAAATCCCTTGAGTGTGTTTGTCCCAGGCTTGGATGAGACGGTCTTTTCGGGCACTCATGTAGGCTTCATCCGGCATGGGTGCTGAAAAGGGTTTGTCAGCTCCGGGCTTCAGTCCGAGGAGGAGACTGTTCAGGAAACTTTCCAGTGCGGGTTCACTGCCGAATGGGAGTCCACTTCCAAGGATCAGCCGAATGGGGATTTCAGTGGGTAAATCGGCAAGCAATTTCCGCGCGCGAGCCACTTCCTGATAAACCAGACCGGAATCAGGTCCTGATAGATTTGCCGGGGCACCGCCTTTACCGGGAAGTTCGACGACTGGTCCGGGGGCGGCTTCAATGACCAATCCACGCGGTGCCACCAGGGTAGCCAGCTCGGCATCGCCGAATTGTTCCAGCAGTCCGAAGAGATTCCGGGAAATGGGTTGTTCCCAAATCATTTCACGCGGGCCGAAATAGCCGCTGACACAGACCGCATCCAGACGCGTGTCCACTGCGCCGGCGTATAGACCTATCATGCCTCCCTCGCCATAACCCATCACGCCGATGTTGCGTCGTTGGTCTCCTTGTTTGGATTCAATCCAGTCTACCAGGCTCAGCACGGATTGGACCTCATACCCCACCAGACCGCGTCCCATTTCAAACGCCGATCGGTACAAAAATTCCCGATCTGATAATTCGGAGCCCCAGCCGCCGTAGGGTGATTGTCGGCGACGCACTTTACGGCTGACCAGATCCGGGATGATCACGCGGCAGCCTGATTCGGCCAGGCGTCGGGCGAATTGTGATGCCGCGTTGATGCCCGGCGCCAATCCCGCCAGTTGCTCGGGAGTTTGATCGGCGTCCGGAATGGCGATAACGTGAGCGATCGCAAAGGAAGAATCGGACAGGGCACGTTCTGCGTAGGATTGAGCAAACTCCGGCTCGATGGGGAGGTCGGTGTTTCGAACCGTGAGCAAATTGGGCACCAACATCAATCCTTCTGCCACGACATCTCCAATCACCGGCCATTGAATGCGGTAAGCGTTGAAAGTCTCGGTTTTCATGTAGATCGGCGACGACTCCTCAACGCTGATTGAAAACATCGGTTGACGGAAGGAGACACGTTCATCCTTTATCCCCAAGATATGCTTCAGTTGATTTCGTTGATCATTGACGGAGGCAACGTAGTTGGGCAATGAGGAAAAATCTCTCGCCCAGTCGCGAACCCTGTCATCGACAGAAGTCTTGAGTTTCTTCAGAAGAAATCGATCCACCCCATCGACCAAATCGGAAGCGATATCGCTCTCTGTTGTTAAAGCCTGGGTGCCTGGAAGCGGATCAGCATTCACAGAAGGGGGGGGAACCATCTGCATCACGCCTACACAGATTGCTGTAAAAGCCGTTCTGGTTTGAAGTTTCAGGTTTGTCATAAACAACATGGTGTCACAGAAATTGTTCTACTCATTGCTTTCAGGTATCCTGTCAGAACATGAGCCTCTTGCCTATGATATTTCCGGTTTAACCTATCCAAAAAACCGGGTGAGCATTTGGGAAGTTCGGTTTGTCGTTTCCGGCCCATTATTAAACATGACAAATCCCTGACAATCCGGTCCATTCTTCAAATGGCTTTCTTTTTGAGTGGTGGACAATGATTGGGGGTGTTTTGAGGGTGGTAAGTGTCAGAAAATGAATTAGTAATGAATAGCCTGGCAGCCTGGTTTCTCTCATTTGATGGAGATACAACCTTTGTATCCTGAATGGAACAACAATGTCAGCCGGATTCACCTCGCTGGAATGCCATCTTTCAAAGCACTCTGTCGCATGGAACTGTTATAACGTTTGCCAGAAGTAATTTCAGAAAAAACTCTGCGCCACTGCGTCCCTAGCGCAGCGGGCGTGAGAATAAGAAGCAACAGCGAGCCGTTATGCGCACATACTTTTGGCAATCAGTATAAGCATCGCGCGAGGCTTGTCTTTTACACAAGTGGGGGGAACAAGTTTGAACCGCTCTGGAATCCGGCGATTCAAATGCGACAACTCAGCGCGGTGACACGTTTGCTGGAAGCAGTGATCGCAAAAGTGACCCGTCAAAGAACTTTGTCAAATAACGATATATTAGATCTTTGCACCCAGGTAGAATATGAGTAACCTGTCCGCAATCCTTTCCCAAAACTTATGGATGAGAGTATGCAGCAAGGCGTTACGGAGAGCCGTTTCTCAGGATTGCAGATCGATTTGCCTGAGTCCGGATCTGTTACTTTAGGCAATGCCCTTCGTTTGGCATCTGAAACCGCCATTTTCCTGACGGACCGACCCGAGATTGTGATTAAGATCTTTGATCTGGAATGCGGTATGGAAGAAGAGGTGAGCTATGGTCCTTATGTGTCCTTTC
Source organism: Verrucomicrobiota bacterium (assembly GCA_027619545.1). GTDB lineage: Bacteria > Verrucomicrobiota > Verrucomicrobiia > Limisphaerales > AAA164-E04 > AAA164-E04. The sequence continues at coordinate 3,820 of JAQCFT010000338.1, forward strand.
AGTTGGAAGTGGCAAATTTTGAGGAGATCAGTTCTTTGGGAACCCTACAAAACTTCATTCCCGTTTATTACGGTTCCGGTCTGGAATTTGAGCGCAAGTTTGCCTGGGTAGCGATGGAATTTCTCAATGGGAAGGATCTTCAGGAGTGGTGTGATGATGGTGCCGGTGAAGGATGTTCGGAGGCGTGGGTGGCTGAGTTCAGGCGAGCCATTTATGAAACATTCTCGATCATGGAACAGTTTCATGCGAACGGGATTGTGCTGATTGATTTTAAGCCCGAGAACGTGGTTCGCCTTTCTGATGGAAACATCAAGTTCGTCGATATGGGCGCTTTCTTTACGCCCAGGCATTTTGGGAAAACCAAAGAGTACATGTATTCGGCTACGCCTGATTATGCCGAACTTCTGATTGATTCATCCAATATTCAAAGCGGCGTTCCACTCACCCAGGCTTCGGACATATTTGCTGCCGGCGTGGCGTTGTTTGAAATGGTCACCAAAGAATCCCGGTTGTCCATTGACGATGAAACGGCTGCATTGATCAAAGCCGACCCGACCGCTTACCTGTTTCGTGAAACACAGATCAGGGATGTTTGGCAATCCTATCCGCATCTCGAGGGAGCGTTGCCCCTTGTGGAAACCCAACTCGAAGAACGGCGTCTGCTGTTTGCTGAATTCTGGCACGTGCTGCGGGGGTATATGGCCGAGGAAGTGGAGGATTGGGAATCGATCGAACCTGATACACAGGATAGCATGCTGATGGATACCGGGATGAACTTCATTCGCGATCATTTGCCCGCTCCCATGCAATGGCTGGCAGAACCGGTCGCCCATGCCACCGTGTTACGGCGTCTGCGCTATGGATCGATGGCAGAGTTGAAAGCTTTCATGGGAAATCCAATTTCCGAGGCCGTGCGGGAGGATTTGGAGATCCATAACCAATTTGTGCAGTACCTCCGTGACCAAGGTGAGCTGGGGGATTTCCTGGATAGGTTGAACGAATGGGATGTAAGGAAACATGATCTCAGCGGGCACTGGGCCGTCAGTGCCATGGCCGGGTGTCATTTTCTGGCCGACCATGAAGATTATTCCTATGTCATCAAGGCGGAAATGGATGATGAAGGGCATCAGTATTATCGTCTCAGCGGGGAAAACCCCGATGAGATTCCCGTTACGATGATGGAGTTGAAGGATTCGAGGATGGTTTGGGTTTTGTGAGAAGGGTGGGTGATGTCATGGCCTCTGAAAGTCATCAGTGGCATTGAAGAACGGGAGATTACAGGTTTGCCAGAACGCGACGTGGGGGATAGGGTCTTTCCATCCCAAATTCATGAATGTATCTCGAATTCTTTTTAGTGGCTTGCTGGTTTGTTTCAACCTGAATTCTATGCGGGCTCAATCTGCCGATGAGCGGCCCAACATTCTTTTCGCCATTGCGGACGATTGGTCCTATGGTCACGCGGGAGCG
>JAQCFT010000339.1 GCA_027619545.1 Verrucomicrobiota bacterium
CGGGTTTTCGTTGTTTGATGACCTCCATGCAACCGGTGATCGTGCCTCCCGTGCCCACCCCAGCCACCAGGATGTCGACGGCGCCGTCGGTATCCGCCCAGATCTCCTCGGCAGTGGTTTTTCGGTGGATTTCCGGATTAGCGCTGTTTTCAAATTGTTGGGGAATCCAGGAATTGGGGGTGGTCTCCGCCAGTTCCTGGGCTTTTTCAATGGCTCCTTTCATTCCCTTTGGACCGGGAGTCAGTACCAACTTGGCGCCCAGCAGTGCCAGGAGGGTGCGACGTTCCAACGACATGGTCTCCGGCATTGTAAGGATCAGTTGGTATCCTTTGGAAGCCGCAACGAATGCCAATGCGATGCCAGTGTTGCCGCTGGTGGGCTCGATGATGATGGTGTCCTTGGTTAAAACACCTCGACGTTCCGCATCCTCAATCATGGCCATGCCGATACGATCCTTGACACTTCCCAGAGGGTTGAAGAATTCGCATTTCAGAAGCACTGTGGCATCAATACCTTCGGTTACTCTGTTTAGTTTGACCAACGGGGTGTTGCCGATGGTCTGGACAATGTTGTCGTAAATTTTAGCCATTTGGTTTTCCTTAGTTTATGGAGTCAAAAGATGAGTAAATTGTATTTTTCCATAAAATAGAGTCAATCTTCAAAAAAATCCCTCTGTCCCTCCGGATGGTTCTTCCTGGAGGAAGGTTGCGCATCCAGGGATACAGAGTGGACAAGACATGGGAAATATTCATCATGGGGCCGTGAAGATTTTATTTTTGCATGCTCATTTTGATGACTATGAGTTTACCGCCTCAGGCTTGTTTGAGTTGTGGAGGAGAAAGCTAGGGGACGAACTCCGGGCACGAGTGGTTGTGTGCACCGATGGCAGGGCGGGACATCATTTCAGGTCACCAGAAGAAACGACCGAGCTTCGGATTTCTGAACAGCTCGCTTCGGCAAAGGCGGGGCAGTATGAATTTCAATCCCTGCGCCTGCCTGATGGCTCGATCCCAAGAGAGGCTTGCCTCCTCGTGACACGCGATCTGTTGGCCGCACTTTGGAAAACCATACGTGATTTTGAACCGGATTACCTTTTTTGTCCCCCATTGCCTGCGGATCCGCTGGCTGGAATTCATGTTGATCATGTGGCCGTGGCGGAAGCTGTTCGCAAGGTGGCTTACATGATCAACGTGCCACATGCCTTTCTGGAGGAATATCCGGCCGAAGTGGGAAAGGCCAAACCCTGCAAGGTGCCGGTGATTTTGAATACATTTGACTGTTACATGGCAGGCGCCAATGCACTCGATTTTGTGGTGGATGTGGAAGACGCTTTCGAATCCATCTGCGAAATGACCTGGTGCCACCAAAGCCAGATCATGGAATGGCTTCCTTGGGTGGGGAGGCATAAAATGAGTCCGCCTGAGTCGTTTGAAGGGTGGAAGCACATTTTGCGGGACCGGTTTGCCCGGCAAAACCGGGAGTTGGGTGTTCCCGGGTCCCAGGCTTCCGAAGCTTTCATGGTGACTGCCTGGGGGGAGGTGCCCACCAAAGATCAGATCATGGCGGATTTTCCGGGGATCAACCCGGTATGGAGTCCGTTTGGGAATTTGAGCAAGTTTGCCAGCGTACATCACGAGGAGTGAACGATCCTCTTGATGGCAATCTTTACGCTGGTGAGTGAGGAATCTGCGTATTACCATACCCGCGTTCACCTATGAAAACTTCACGTCGACAGTTTATTCGAACTCTGGGAATGGCAGGGGCAGGGTGTACGGTTGCTCCGGGACTCTCTTCCGTACTGCATGCCCAAATGTCCCGCAAGAACATGGATCCTGACTACGTTGCTGGCGACGGTCCGGTGCGGCATTCGGTGATGGGATGGTGTTTTAATCCGATGCCTCCGGCCGAACTGGCCCGCAAAGGCAAGGCCATGGGGCTTTCCGGAATCGAAGGCATTCCTCAGTCAGCCTATCAGGACGCCATGAAGGCTGGGTTGAAGATTTCTCTGGTCTCGGGGGGGCATGGATTCAGGGAAGGCCCGTGTCATCCACAGTTCACCAACAAAGTGGTGGATGGTTTGACCAAAGCCATTCATACCGCTGCTGATATTGGCGCCAGGAACGTGATCACTTTTACAGGTATGCGCTACGAAGGCATGGATCCCACGCGTTCGGCCCGTTTATGTGTGGAGACCTGGAAAAAAGTATTGCCCATCGCTGAATCCAAGGGAGTCACGCTGGTGCTCGAGCACCTCAATTCAAGAGACAGTTCGCATCCGATGAAAGGGCACCCGGGTTACTTTGGGGATGATGTGGATTTTTGTGTCGAGTTGATCAACGAAATTGGATCAGAGCATTTTAAACTTCTGTTTGATATCTACCATGTATCGGTCATGAACGGGGATGTTATCCGTCGTATCAGGAGATACCATCCGGTTATCGGGCATTATCACACCGCAGGCAATCCGGGCCGGGGGGAGCTGGATAACAATCAGGAAATCAATTACCCGGCTGTTATCAGGGAAATCCTCCGAACCGGCTACGAAGGATTCATCTCTCACGAATTCATCCCGACCTGGGACGACCCCATGGCGTCCTTGCGTCATGGGATTCAGGTCTGTGATGTGCGGATCTGACGGGTCCCGCTTTTGCAAGGCCGGCATCGCAGGGGTGACGATCGGAACACGCAGCTGCGATTCCGTGGGCAAAGGGCTAGTGTTGGGATTTTCCCGTTTCATCCCTGCCCAGAAAGTGACGTGCCAGTAGTAAGGCTGATACGGGGCACGAGGCGGCGATCAATAAGATGATAATGGTAGTAAGGTCCATGGCTGCAAATGTTCAGAATTTGATTTCTATGATACCGCCCCGATTTGACGCAGGGCGGTGTGAGTCTCTTGCATAGCATTACCGCTATGGGGTTGGGCTCCACATAATTTGTCAAGCTGTTGCCTTTTGTTGGCGTGGATCGGTTGCGTTTTTCGTATTGCGTTATTCAAGTTCTTTTTGCAGAAATTGTTCAGCCAACATTCCATTCAGCCGAATATAAAATTATGGGTATTGCCTTAGATCAAGTTTTTCATCCGACCGATTTTTCTGAAGGAAATCAATCTGCCATGGCGCATGCGTTGAGGTTGGCGCAATTGGCGCGCGGGGAATTTTCCGTGCTGCACGTCACCGAGCCAAACACGGATGTCGAGTGGGGAGCTTTTCCTCCTGTCCGCAAACTGCTGCAGCAATGGGGGCTGTTGGGGGAAGGAGCCGAGCATGAGGATGTGGTTCGGCTTGGATTGTTGGTCAAGAAAGTGGTGAGATCCGGCAAAAAGGCCGTGCCGATCATCAGTAAATATGTGGCCGATCATGAGCCTGACTTGATTGTTCTGTCTACTCATCAGCGGAAAGGCATGGCGAGATGGTTAAGCGACGCCACTGCCGAACCTATCGCTCGATCTTCCAAAGTGGCGACCTTGTTCGTGCCACGACAGGTCCATGGTTTTATTTCCAAAGAAACCGGAAACATCATGCTCAAGCGCATCCTGATCCCCATTCATCATGCCCCCATGCCTCACGGAGCCGTGGAGGCTGCGGTTCGGCTGGCCGAGATTTGTGAGTGTGATGATGTCGTCTTTACCACTCTTTATGTGGGGAAGGAAGGAGACCAGCCCTCTGTGGAGATACCCCTCAGGGATGGTTGGCAGGTTGAACACCTCGTCAGGGAGGGGGATGTCGTGGAACATATTCTTTCCTGCAGCGAAGACAATCACGCCGATTTAATCGTGATGGCAACACAAGGGCAAAACGGGTTCCTCGATGCTCTGCGTGGAAGCACCACTGAACAGGTGCTCCAACAGGCCAAATGTCCATTGCTGGCCATACCTCGGTAAGATGAGTCGGTTTGTCACCTTTTGTTCGGTGGTCGTGTTGTCTTTTCGGCATGCAACAATAACTGATCATCGAATAACAAAATAGTGTAAGACACCTTCACGCGCTCAGATCAACCTATGGGCATCAAAGTGAGTGCCACTTCTCTTTAACCGGTCCTTTCAGATGGTTGAAAGGACCGGAAGCCGAGGGGTGCAGTCACTCGATGATGCCAATGTCGTTGATTGCTTCAGCAGAAAACAGCAGCACCACCACTGAAAGGAGTGGTGAGGCCGTCCTGTGCTTTCATTGTGGCACACCTTGTGCCGATCACCAATGGGATCACCAGGACCGGTCTTTCTGTTGCCAGGGTTGCCGGATTGTCTATGACCTGCTGAATGAGAACGGCCTGAGCAATTTTTACCGTATCCAGCCTCAATCGGGCGTAAGAGTTGAGGCGGGAGCCGATTCGGATCGTTTCGCGTATCTTGATGACGCTGTTGTGCTGGATGCCTTGCTGGACTATCATCAGGGCCGGCGGGCAAAGGTTACTTTTTCAATTCCTTCCATTCATTGCGTGGCCTGTGTGTGGTTGTTGGAGAACCTGTATCAATTGGGCACCGGGGTGGGTGAGTCCAAAGTCAATTTCCCGCGCAAGGAGGTTCGCATCAATTTTGATCCCACAGTTATTAAATTAAGCGAACTTGTCCACCTGCTCACCCGGATGGGTTATGAACCTGAGTTGACCTGGTCGGATGTTTCAGGGAAGACTGGCAAATCTCGCTTTAAACGCATCCACCTGCAGGTTGGGATAGCGGGTTTTGCCTTTGGGAACATCATGTTGTTCAGTTTTCCGGCTTATGCGGGAATGAACCAGTTGGACGGTCATGGTTTTCATGCTTTTTTTGCTTGGCTCGGGGTGTTGGTTTCTGTGCCTGTTTTGTTATACAGCGCGCTTGATTATTGGAAAGCCGTCTGGAACTGCTGGATCAGGCGCATGTTGACCATTGAATTTCCCATTGCCATGGGATTGGTGGCTCTTTTCGGGCAGAGTCTTTACGAAATTTCAAGCGGGACCGGGGATGGGTATCTGGATTCATTTTGCGGACTCGTGTTTTTTCTGTTGTGCGGAAGATTGTTTCAACAGAAGACCTATGATCGCATGTCGTTTGATCGGGATTTCCGTTCCTTTTTTCCGTTGTCCGTCATTCGCCTGGAAGAAAACAAAGAACGAACTGTGCCTGTTTCCTCGGTTCAGATTGGCGACAGGGTCCTGCTCAGGCACGGCGACCTGGTTCCTGCTGATGCCCGGTTGCTGGCTGGGGAAGCGGTCATGGATTACAGCTTTGTCACAGGCGAATCCGATCCGGTGGAATGCCGGGAAGGTGATAAAGTT
>JAQCFT010000340.1 GCA_027619545.1 Verrucomicrobiota bacterium
GCACCTTTCTCAGTCGCGCGTCGATGGGACTCGGAACCGCCGCCCTGCACTCACTCTGGCAACCCTCGACCCTGCTCGCCGACGCCATCAAACAATCACCTAATGCACCCGGCGTCACTGGATTCCCCAACCTGCCTGTCAAAGCAAAACGTGTCATCTTCCTTTGCATGGCCGGGGGTCCCTCGCACCTGGAAACCTTCGACCCCAAACCCACGCTGGCCAAACTCGACGGCCAACCGATGCCCGAAAGTTTCACCAAAGGTCAACCCATCGCCCAGCTCCAGGGAAAAGAACTCAAATGCCTGGGTCCTATGACCACGTTCAAAAAATACGGTCAATCCGGACAGGAAATCAGCGATTTCCTGCCCTGGACCGCAAAGGCGGCTGATGAAATCGCGATCGTACGATCCATGATCACCGATCAGATCAATCACGACCCCGCCCACACGGTCATGAACACCGGCACATCGATCTCCGGACGTCCCAGTATGGGATCCTGGATCACCTATGGACTGGGCAGTGCGAGCGAAAATCTTCCGGGCTTTGTGGTGTTGACCAGCGTCGGTGGGCGCAACCCCCAACCCATCGCCGCCCGTCAATGGCACAGCGGCTTTCTGCCGAGTCGATTTCAGGGGGTGGAATTTCAGTCCAGCGGGGATCCCGTGCACTACGTCCGCAACCCCAACGGCATCTCACGAGACCGACAACGACGATTGGTTTCCACAGTTCAAGAACTGAACCAAATCCAACGCCCACACCGCCTGGACCCGGAAATTGAAACCCGTATCAGCGCCTACGAAATGGCTTTTCGTATGCAGGCAAGTGTTCCTGAACTGATGGACCTGTCCAACGAACCACAGCACATTCTGGACATGTATGGTACAGAAGGTTCGGACGGAAGCTACGCCGCCAACTGCCTACTGGCCCGACGACTCGCCGAACGCGGTGTCCGATTCATTCACCTTTACCACCGGGGATGGGATCACCACGGCGATCTCGTTCCCTACATGAATACTTGTTGCGGACTCACCGACAAACCCACGTATGCGTTGATCTCCGACCTCAAGCAACGCGGTTTACTGGAGGACACACTCATCATCTGGGGAGGCGAATTCGGTCGCACCCCCATGTTCCAGGGCAAAGGACAGAACCCCGGACGCGACCATCACATCAAAGGCTTCAGCATGTGGCTCTGCGGTGGAGGTGTTCAGGGCGGCGTCAACTTTGGAGCCACCGACGAACTCGGCTACAACGCCGTCGAAAACGTCACCCATGTCCGCGACCTCCACGCCACCATGCTCCACCTCCTCGGCATCGATCACCGCCGACTCAGCGTCAAATTCCAGGGCCTCGACGCCCGCCTGACAGGAGTTGAAGATGCACACATCCTGAACCCCATTCTAAAAACGTAACGCTTTTAAATGGTGAATTTTCGCCGCAGGTAGAGCGTGGCGTCTGGTCGCGCAACCCTCATGCCCCACATCCCCTGCTTTTCACCACCCAAAGGAAATCCCCAACGCGCACGTCATACACGCATGCGCGCAGCTCACGCTAAAGGGACGGATCGAGATCCAAGCAGTCGCAGGACGAGCTGATCCGATCTACCAAATTTACTATCCTCACAATGCCTGAAACAATCCCGAGTTCCAAAACGTATACCTTGATGAACAAAAACCACTTAGCCGTAATCATTCAATTAGGAATCCGCGGATGGCGCAGATGAACGCAGATATTGGGTATAAAGCCAAATTTGATCTCTTCAAAGTGATTCACCAAATAGTGTCCCAAATTTCAGCTGCCATTCGAATGGATCTTTCTTCTATATCTGCGTAAATCTGTGACATCTCGTAGATCCCGCGTCTGCGGTGGTGCGGATAAACTGCATAGATACGGCTTAGGCGGGAATCATCCCCCGCAACGCCATCCCGATCAAGTAGGACAACACGGCGGCCCCACCGCCGACCATGAGGGTTTCGAGTCCGGATTTCCATTTCGAGAGATCGACAAATTTCGCCTTGGCAACTCCAACGGCAAAAAACGCAAACCCGGTCAACAAACTGGACCACAGAAAGGGATGTGCAAAGGCCCCGGGAACCACCCAGTTTACCAAAAAAGTGACGAGGGGAATGGCACCGACAATAACGAATGCCACAAAGGTGGAAATGGCGGATTTCCATTCTGATGTTGGTTTGGAAGCCAGCCCATGCTCCTCCTGCAACATGGTCTCCACCCAACGCGCCCGATCCGAAGTGATCACTTTGACCGCATTTTCCAGGTCCGCCCCTTCAAAGCCCTTGTTTGCGAAAATCTGACGAATCTCTTCACGTTCTCCATCAGGTATCAGATCAATGTGCCGGTGCTCCTGTGCACGAGCTTTTTCTCGCATCTGCGATTCAGCCCTGGAACCCAGAAAATTGCTCGCCGCCATACTGAATCCATCCGCCACAAGGTTCGCCAATCCAAGAATGATGATGACCCCACTGGACAATCCGGCCCCGGCCACGCCGGAAACCACTGCAAACGTGGTCACCGCACCATCCACTGCGCCGTAGATAAAATCCTTGAGATAAGGGTGTTCCGGCCCCTGATCCAATCGCCTTCGAATGGCATGCGGCGCATGCTCCGCTTTTAATGCGCTGAGCTCTTGTCCGTCTGATCCCGGTTCTGAAAGATTTGGAATATTCATGCCTGTCCCTAAATTCAAATAGATCACAGAAATAGACATCTGAAAAGCAGGAGATGAGTCATAGAATCAGTATGGCATCCAAATCCTTCATTGTTAAAACTTCCAAAAAACTTCAATTAATCATTGCTCCCAGCCCATTATTTGGTATTTTTTCCGCTCTTTTCGCCGTCGAGTGACGGTGGGGAGGAATATTATTTGGGTATGTGAACGGTCGGTAAATCCAGGACGCGAGTGCGTCAAGGTAGGCCACAACAACACCGAATCAATCCCGTATTCCGCGGGACGGTCCGATTTCACAAAGGAAATACGAGGCCGGCAACCAATGGAAAACAAATACTGTGAGTCAAATAGGCGTTAAAGAATTATTAGAAGCAGGTGTTCATTTTGGACACCAGACCCGTCGTTGGAACCCAGCCATGAAGCCTTTTATTTTTGAGGCACGCAACGGCATCCACGTCATCAACCTCAACCAGACGGCGACCCTCTTACAGGAAGCCATCGACTTCCTGTCCAAAAAAGTCGCCAATGGCGGCCAGGTACTGTTTGTCGGCACCAAGAAGCAAGCTCAGGCTGCGACCAAGGAAGTGGCAAGCGCCTGTGGACAGCATTACGTCACCGAACGTTGGCTGGGTGGTATGATGACCAACCTCAAGACCATCAAGAAGTCTTTGAAACGACTCCAGGAGATTGAAAAAATGGAGCAAGACGGCACGCTCAACGATTACGGCAAAAAAGAGCAATCCATGCTTCGCCGTGAAGCCTCCCGTTTGCACCGCAACCTGGACGGTATCCGTCACATGGACAAGTATCCGGACGCCATTTTCATCGTCGATCTAAAGCGTGAACACAACGCGGTAGCGGAAGCCCGCAAATTGCGGATTCCCATCGTGGCTTTGGTGGACACCAATTGCGACCCCACACAGGTCGACTACCCGATCCCCGGAAACGACGATTCCATCCGTTCCATCCGCGTCGTACTGGCGGCCATTCAGGAAAAACTGCAAGGCAGCCGCAAGGAACGTCAGGCAAGCACACCCGATTCGGAAGAAAAAGCGGAAGCAGCGGCAGCCGAAGAAGCCGCGCCGGCAGTTGCCCCTGTAGCGCCTCCTCCCGTGGAAGCCGCCCCGGAACCTGCAGCACCAGCAGTGGCTCCCGTCGAAGCACCTGCTCCGGCTTCAGCAGAGGGAACCGAAGGTGACAAGCCTTCCGCTTAGTAAGCAAGCCTTTCAGCCCGCCCAGCCAACTGGGCGGGAACTTTTTTTATCAACTGATCTCTTAATTAGAAACTGAACATTATGGCAGAAATAACCGCAGCTCTGGTTGGCGAATTGCGCCGCATGACCAACGCGGGGCTTATGGATTGTAAAAAGGCGCTGACTGAAACCAATGGCGATATCGACGCCGCCGTCGATGTCCTTCGCAAGAAAGGTGTCGCCACCGCCGCAAAGAAAGCTGGACGTGCCGCCAATGAGGGCGTCATCGCCCACTATATCCGTCCGGACGGCAAACTTGGCCTTTTGGTCGAGGTAAATTGTGAAACTGATTTCGTGGCTAAAAACGAAGTCTTTGGCGAATTCTGCAATGAAGTAGCCAAGACTCTGGTGGAACAGCCTGATGCTGATTTCGAAGCCATCCGCACCACACAGGTGACAAAGGTGGGAGAGAACATCCAGATCGGACGCCACAAGACACTCGAAGTTGAAGGCAGCGGCATGGTTGCCGCTTACATCCACACCGGCGCCAAAGTAGGCGTACTGGCTGAAGTAGGATGCGGGAAGGAAGACACCCCCAGCAAGGATGCCTTCAAGAGCCTGGTCAAGGACATCACCCTGCAAATCGCAGCAGCCAATCCAACGGCTGTCAGCCGTGAATCGGTGGATCCCGCTTTGATCGCCAAGGAAAAGGAAATCGCTGCGGAACAATTCAAGGACAAACCTGCCCAGGCAGTCGAAAAGATTGTGGAAGGCAAAATGGATAAGTTCTTCCAGGGCATCTGCCTGATCGACCAGGGTTTCGTGAAAAACGGTGAACTGACCGTCAAAGAACACGTCGCCAACGTCAGCAAAGAACTCGGCGATGAAATCACCATCCGCCGCTTCCTCCGCTTCCAAGTGGGCGAAGGCGAAGCTTGATTTAATCCCATATTTAACAAATTGACCAAAACCGGCAATGCCTCAAGGCATTGCCGGTTTTTTTCATCCCGCAGCGGCGCTTGCACAAGTGTGGACCCATTTCGGATGGGATGTCCCCGGCACATCGCTTTGGGGCAGCGATAATTACATTTGCTTTACATTTCGGGGAGCCGTCTGTGTGACATACACCACACATCCGTGTAGCTGACGCCTGCGGGCCGACGGTTCGATCCGCCTTCCCGCCCTCCCTTTCCAAAAACTCCATCATCCCCGTTTCCTCCGTCCTTTTATCAGCCCTGCGAATGGAACACAGATTGCTTTCCAATTAATTACAATCTTCAACCAGGATTGACGTTCCCCGCCAGCTTGGGCTTAGCCCCGAACGAACACGGGTACGGACAAGGAAAACTTCAACCAACAAGAGGAGGACAACA
>JAQCFT010000018.1 GCA_027619545.1 Verrucomicrobiota bacterium
AAGAACCCGGATTCATGATCATTGAGAGTGACAACGGTTCTTTTGAGAGTATCAGCTTTCCTAATCCAACTTCCTCCCTGACCATCGATGCCGCTGGAGGAAATGACCAGATCATTATTGAAAGTTTGGATCCGGCCTTTGTCGCTGGCGCAAGCGGTTCGGCTGATCCGGAATTGCATCTTCAAGGTGGCGTTGGCACGGACACCGTTTTTGTAAGTTATCCGGCGGACATGACGCTCACCGATGCTTCGCTGGATGGTGGAAGTGACTTCAATTTGATCTTCGACGACGTTCCCGATCAGGTGGTGCTCTCAGGTGGGGCGATTGATGCGTCGGCTTTTTCAGGTGTGGCTGTAGTGGTTCCCGGTGTGCCGAATTGGCAGGACGAAGGCCCTGGGCTGATTCATTCGGATCTTACAAAAGATGCTCCTTTCCCTGAATCAGGTGCAGTTGAAGCGATCGCAGTACATCCGGGAAACGATCAAATCCTTTTTGCCGCGAGTGTAAACGGTGGCGTTTGGCGGACTGAGAATGGAGGGCAGACCTGGACGGCGATGACCGATGAAATGCCATCACTGTCCTTTACGTCCATTGCCATACATTCCCATGATGCGGATGGTAACTTGGTGGATGCTTCCACGCCTGTTGGCAAATTGATTGTTTTTGCTGGAACAGGTCAACGAAGCGCCAATCACGAAGGTGGATTGGCGATCGGTTTGCTGCGTTCTCAGGATGGAGGAGATACCTGGGAATTGGTGGGTGTGCCGGATATGACCGGTTTGCCGCTCAGCGCCATTGTGGCAAAACGCATTTCCGGGCAGGACATTGTGCTTGTGGCAGCTGAAGGAAAAACGGTCAGAGAATCCAGCAAAGTGGAAATGCTTGGTTCACCGGATTTGACCTTCAGCGACCAGGGTGCATCATCGGATACCATCACGCGATCCGCTGGCAGCTGGATAGATGATGGTTTTGCATCCGGTCACGAGATTGAGGTAGATGGTACCACCCGAAATGATGCGACATACAAGATTGCTTCCATCACTGCGACCGTACTGACCTTGGAGGCCGACTCAATTCTGGTGGATGAAGCCAGTGTCAGCGGAGTAAAGGTCATCACTTCCTTGAAGGTCAAGTTGTTGAAAGAGGGAGGTGTTTTTCGTAGTATGGATGGAGGGGATACATTTACCCAGATTCAGCCCATTGACCCTGCCGCGCAATTTTTCCCTCTGGACGAGCGCCATTTTCCGACCGGATCTGTGACAGATCTGGCCATTGATCCTGGGGCGGAACAACGCATCTATGCCGGTGTTCGAGGCGGCGGGGTCTATCGTTCCGATGACGCCGGAGCTACTTGGACCGCCGTGAATACGGGGTTAACCCTGGCAACCGATGACTGGGACAATGACGGAAACGGCTATGTTGATGATGCTGATGAAACGGCAGTAGGGGTGCAACGTATCTTATTAGCGGTCCAGGCAGATGATGCATCGGCGACAAACGAGGTCTATGCTGCATTGGTTGGTGGGAATGATCATTTCATAGGGATATTCAAATCCGACGATCAGGGGGCTAATTGGTCTTTGCTCGGAGAAGCTCCCGGACGTCCCGAATTTGAATTGAGTTTTCCTGTCACATCGAATGCCGGGCTCAACGACTTCTTCGATAACAATCCCGCTCAGGATACGGTTGTGCGATCGACTGGCAGTTGGATTCGGGATGGCTTCCAAGCGGGGGATTACATTGAAATAACCGGATCTGCTGCAAGCGATGGGGTTCATTTGGTGGCTTCCGTCAGTCATGACACATTGACGATGGATGCGGGTGTTGCCCTGGATACCGAAGTTTATTTGCGCAGTATCAAAGGGGCTCCGGAATTGACCTTTGCCGATGCGAATCCCGATACCATCACGCGTAGCGTGGGGAGCTGGGTTGAGGACGGGATTGTGAAGGGGCATGAGATCAAGATCTCCGATACAACGGGCAATAATGGCACCTATACCGTGACCGGAGTCACTCCGCTGGTGTTGACGCTATCTGGTTCGGATTCACTCACAGCAGAGACCATTCAGACCGCAGTAGAAATCAAAGCAAGTGCCACCGAATACGATGGTCCGGGAACGCTTCAACCTCAGATTCACCGCGGCAGCCAGGGCGAATTGCATTTCTCAGTCACGGCGGATGCCGATGGCAATATCTATCTGGGTGGGGACCGGCCTGCCCATATTTTCCGTTGGGATCAAACAACCAGCCAATGGGATCACATCACCAAGCAAAACGCCACGGGCACACGTTCGCATGCTGACTCAAGAGTCTTGATTCTGGATGGAGCAGGGCAGCTTTTGGATGGGGATGATGGAGGCGTGTATCGTTTACTTAACCCTGGTGACAATGCCACGGTGACCATGACGGGATCTCCGAACGTCACTTTCGTGGATGCCAATCCTGACCAGATTCAACGCTCTGCCGGAAGCTGGATCACGGACGGGTTTGTCGCAGGTCAACGCATTGGTGTGACAGGTAGCTTTTCTTTGTATGGGAATGACGGGGTTTACACGATTGCCTCAGTTACCGCTTCCACTCTTACACTGGTTGCATCTGATCAGCTTCAATCCGAAGGCCCCAGATCTGGCGTCACAGTTGTCTCTTATCCCGCTTTGGCCGGCAATCCGAACCTGACTTTTGCGGATGCCTCGCCGGATACCATCACCCGTTCGGCCGGGAGTTGGGTTTCCGATGGATTTGCTGTCGGACATCACATTGAAGTATCAGGTTCATCGAGCAACGACGGCATTTATACGATTTCCGAATTGACCGCGACTCTGTTGAAAGTAACGGCAGCCGATAGTCTTGCTGCCGAAGGGCCCGTCAATGGAATCCATGTCTGGCAGAATCGTGAGTGGAAGAGTCTGAATGCATCCCTTGGTGCCACGGAGATTCTTTCCATGTCTTACGACCCGGTCAGCAATGTCTTCTTCGCCGGTACTCAGGATAATGGTGTCATTGAACAGCCTTTTTCGGCTGACGGTGTTGACATTGACGGGGACGGTATCGTAGATGAACCGGATGAACGCTTCAGGTGGTCTGTTGTGCTGGATGGACGCGGACTTCCGCCGGGCGATGGCAACATCACCGCCGTGGCGTTGTTGGATTTGGATGACGATGGTCAGATTGACGAAGTGCGTCGCTATACCATGTCCAATAATCTCGTCAGTTTTACCCAGCGCCTTTTTGACGAAAATGGAGCACTGATCCCGGGAACGAATCAACTTGTCGGACTTGCTTCTCCTGTGTCGCAAACCGTGAACTTCACTGTCAACATCGGCAGCGACCAACTTACCATCAATGATCATGGCTTGGTGACCGGAGACGGACCCTTCAAAGTGGACGTTTCCGGAGGAGGTAGTCTTCCGGCCGAACTGTCAACAGATGCGCTATATTGGGCCATTCGGGTTTCTGACAACGCCATTCAGTTGGCCGCCAATCAGCAGGATGCTTTGGATGGAAGCCAGATCAATTTGACCACGGATGGCTCGGGGACACGTCAGTTGACGAAACCTTTCCTTAGCTTTGGCAATGCCGCCATTGACGATCCCACCGATCAGATAACCATTCCCAATCATGGTCTGGCAACGGGAGCCGGGCCGTTCCGTCTGGTGACCAGTCGGGGTAGTGATTTTGGACGTGGCCTTTATCCCTACATAGATTACTACGTCATTCGGGTGGATAACGATACCATTCAACTGGCACGTTCCAAAGCTTTGGCCAATGCTGGAACTGATTATTCCATCAAGGACAATGGTTCCGGGGCTTTCCAGCTTGTCTCTCGATTGAGTGGTTTGAACGGCAACGATGCTGCTAAGTACACCAGTGGTTTTCGGGAGTTGGCATACGCTGTCAATCAAGTGGATGACACCCGAATGTTGCTTGGTTTGAATTCGGTCTATGCCAGCGTGAATATCGGTAGTGACGCGACTCCTTATTACGATGGTTTGGGAACGGTGCAGAGATTGTTCACTCATCCAAGCAGCGGTCAGTTCACTTCACTGGTTTACGGAGGTTCCAAGAATGGTGTTGAGAATCCCGATGTGGTTTATGCCTCCAGCTGGTCTCGCATTTATATTCAGGTTGCCAATGCCATGACGGGTAACCCCAATCTGGTATTTGCGGACAATGGGGCAAGCGAAGATACCATTACCAGATCGTCCGGAGATTGGGAGGCGGACGGGTTTGCTCCCGGTCAGGTGATTACCATCAGCGGTTCGTCTAACAACGATCACTCTTACACTGTTCAAGCCGTGACTCCTACCGTGTTAACGGTGACTTCCGGAGACAGTCTTACTGCCGAAGGGCCCGTGAATCAGGTGGCTGTAAGTCGTTTCAGCAGGGAAACCACCCCCGGTTCGGAAACAATCAACGGGTTGGTGCTAGATCCTGATGATTACGACATCGCTTATGCCATCTCGGATGCAAACGTGTATCAGCGCACTGGACCTGGAAAATGGGAAATCATTTCAACCGAACTATCCAGCTTGTCATTGAAGAGTATTGAATTTGCCCAGGTAGGAGGGAAGGACATCCTGCTGGTTGGCGGTGTGAATGGATTGTTCCGGGCAATCGATCCGCAGCCAGGAGTGACCTGGACGGAAGTGGGGCGTGGCTTGCCCAATACCTTGCTTCGTGACACAGATTATATCAGTCGCGATCCGGCTGATGCCCCGAATCCACACAACTTGTCCCGCGAAGATATTCTGTTGGTGGCGACTCAAGGTCGCGGTGCATGGTTGACATTGTCGCCGGATGTTTATCTGGACGAAATGACCGAAATTCACATTGTGGGCGATGGCGGCAATGATGAGATCAAGATTGAACGTCGTGAAAGCAATGCCTCATTGCTGGACATCTACGTCAATAGCAATTCACCTGTTTATACACTACCTACTAGTGCCGTTTCCAAAATCACCGTGGAAGGTAATGATGGAAATGATACGCTCACCTTGGACAGCACGCATGGACCGCTTTCTTTCCCGGGGGATGCTTCCGATCCTTCTAATCCCGAAGGGATCTTTTTCGACGGAGGTGGCGGTACCAATCAATTGGTTCTGGAAGGTGGAAAAAGTCACAGCCTCAGCCAGGCGAGCGATGCAGGTGTCACAACTCTGACCATTCAGGATATTCGGGCAAATCAGCAAGCGATGTTTGCGTTTGAAAATGCCACGCTCGACAACAATCTCGTGCCGGCATCCGATCTGGAAATCTATTATCATGTGATGACTGAGATCTTTTTCGGTTATTCGCATTGGATGGGGTCAAATGATTCGTTGAGTGGTGATGGGATGATGGATGAATTGGCCTTGATTGGTTACTCGCTGCCACGCGTCTTGAACGGATCTCAAACAAACGATCTTGATCCGGTCGGTGATCCGGTCGAGGAGGCTACTGAAATGGTTCAGAGCGGATCAGTTCGGTCAACTTCGGGACTGGAACGTCTGATTGAATCGGGTGAAAACGGATTCAGCCTCTCTGAAATTGGTGACACAATCCTGACCCTTGATGCTTTACGGGCCCGTCTGGATGATCTGGATGACGTGGCTGGGAATGTTGTATTGGATGAAATCTCCGATCGTGATGGTGACAGTTTGGCTGACACCATTTTGACCATCCAAATACAACGCACCTTGAATGGACAGGCAGCTTTGGAATTGCAGACTGAATACGGGGCAGGCGAGATTGATATCTCAGGGGACATGCATGTATCAGTCGATGTGGTGCTGGACTTGGTGGTTGGCATTGAGACCACCGATGGGGTTTTCATTGAGACGCTGGGTGGAGCATCCGGCCTTAGTGTAAGTGGACTTGAACTTGAAGGCTCTTTGGAGGGAACCGGTCGATTGGGCTTCCTGGAGGTCTATCTTGAGGAATCCCGGCTTGTGGTCGATCCCGCATTGACCTTCGGAATCACGCTGTTGGATCCTTCTGGCGGGGATGAGATTCGTTTTGATGAATTGATGGCGTTGTTATCCGATCCCTCATCCTTGAGCGATCTGGCCGAGTTTGCCATTACGGGATCTGCTTCTGATGACCTGGAGTTCAGTGCTGTCGTTCATGCTGCGGCCATTCTTCCCGGATTGGATGATCCATTCGATCTGGGGGATGCGGAGATGACAGCGACATGGAGTGAGATTACCGATATTGATTCTGTGGCAATCAGCTTCAGCGTGGGGGCTGGTGAGGACTTGATTGGGTTTTTGGAAGTGACCGCGCAACGAGTGGTTGAGGCGTTGGAAACCGTTCAGAATACCCTTGAACAATTCAGTGTGGATATCCCGGAAATCGATCAAACCCTCGACGATCTCCTGCGGTTTGTGGATGGATTTGAAGACACTATTCTTTCTCCACTCCGTGAACCTGTGCATGGATCCGTATCGACAGCGACGATTCAGGATATGATTCGTTCCTGGAACCGCGGATTGAACGAAGAACTGGAAACGGTAGGGCTTCACTTCGATGCCGACGAACTTGAGTTGACCTATGATTTCGAATACAGCCATTTCTTCGGTCGCGACGGTGATGCCCTGGACCTTTCCTTTGATCTGGGCGGGGCGGGATCGTCCCTTGGTATGGATGCCGAAGTGTCTGTCGAGGGGACGGTGGGATTGCAAACTACTTTGGGTCTCGACCTGGGGGCTTTGATCGGTGGTGGAGATTTTGATGACATTTTCTTTTTACAGGACACCTTGTTTGAAGGGGAATTGAATCTGAGCTTCACTGAACTGGATGCGGACCTGACGGCGGGTTCGCAAACATTCAATCTTGAAGATGGTGAGCTGGTGTTGGGAGTGAGCCTGACCATTGATCCATCCGGTGCGGACGATAATGCTGACAATAAGCTGAGCCTGACTGAATTGACTTCCGCTTCCTTGGAAGATCTGGTTGATCTGGACGCTACAGGTACACTGGATGCAACGCTTCCTTTCAATGCCGATCTGAGCCTTGATTTGTTGAACGGAGCCGGGCTGGCGACGGAAGGGGATTATGTCATTACCTTGCATACGGATGATTTGTTCGGATCGGATCCCATGGACGTGACGGTCAGTCTGGATGGCAGTGTGACGGTGTTGGGACAGACGCTTGAGGGGCTCTTTACTTTCCAATCCACCACCATGGAAGGCGAATCGGTTACTATTCTTTCGGGTGATCCGTTTACGCTGACTTTGTTTGAAGGCGCAGGGGGTGGTACAGCCCTGGTCACTGCAATGGGTAGCGGTCACTTCGTGGTAACCGACGACGGAGTGGCAGGCGAAGCCGAGGCTGCCCTTGTGGTTGGAGTGGCCGGTTTTGCCAACCTGACAGGTGATTTTGAGGTTAGGGTCAATACCACCGAATCAGACTTCGATGCTACCTTTACGGTGGGGGGCGATTCGGTGACACTGGATCTGCCTGAAGGCCCTTACCTGCGCGTTGCGGGCGAGGATGTGAGTGTCGACTTGAGCATCGGTTCCTTCACCCAAACCGTCAGCGGCGATTTTGCTTTCGAACAAACGGGCGATGGCGATAACCGGCAAGTGGTCCTCGGGTTGAACAACGTTTCCATGACCATGGAAGCCGGCGCTTTGACCCTGGAAGCAAATGATGGTTCAGGCGCGTTCCTGCTTCAGTCAGCAGGTGTGGCAGGTGAGGCGACGATCGGAGAAGTCATTTTGAACGGCGTTCCTGGTGTTACTTTGAATGTGGTGGATCTGGCCATTCGCGTGAACAACACCGGTATGGACATCAACGACGGTGAAGCCGAACCCGGCCCGCTTACCATCGAGGTCGGCGGGGAAACCCTTTCGTTTGAATTCAGCGGTGCTTACGAGCAGGATTATCTTTCCGTTTCAGGTGGCGCCGAAATGGTGTTGGCGGATTTCATCACTCTGTACGGAAACTTCACCATTGAGCGATCCGAACTGGATACCAATGCCGACACGATTGTGGAGGACGTAATCAAGGTGGGGGTTGAATCCTTGAACTTCACTTTGAGCGCCGGTTCATTTGAAGTGTTGTCCTTCTCTGATGGAACGGGCGCTTTTGTCTTCACCGATGAGGGCGTGGCAGGAACGGCTGATATGCAGTTCGAGCTGGGAATCATCGGTCTCAGTGGCGACATTGACATGGAATTGAACACACTGAGCCGCGCGATTGAAGCCTCGGTGCCGGTGGCCTCTGGCGCGGTTGCATTTAACTTCACTGATACCGAGTTCCTTCGGGTATGTGTCACCAACGCATTTCTCAATCTTGGCTCCACTTCGATTCCGATCCCGGGTGATTTGTTGGTCGATGTTGACACGGGCAGCGGTTCGGTCGATGTCGTGGACAAGACCAGTGGCACGGTGCTGGTTTCGGTTGCTTCGGATGGTACGATTTCCACAGGGCTTTCCTTTGACGACTTTGCGATTTCCGGTCCGTTTGAATTCATCAGTTTGCTCCGGCAATTGCTGATCTGGTTCAATGAAATGAGCGAATCGGAAGCGTTCAATGTCGAGATTCCATTCACCGATACCACGCTAGGGGAGGCGCTGGACTGGACGCAGTTGTTCCTGGATGAAATTTACTCCAACATGATCAGCGTCGAGTTGCAGTCCGGTGAGGATATTGACGGCATGATCGCGGATGAAGGGGATGGCATTGTGGATCTGGTTGATGTGAATTTCATGTTGCAGGTCGATGACGAAACACCGGTCGAAGTCACCGTCAACGGTTCGTTCAGTTCGATTGAAAACGCCAGTGATCCTTTCGATGCATCAACCTTGGTTGGTCTTTTCAACAACGCTTTCCTCGCTGCTGGTGCGGGGCTTTCCTCACAAGTGGTCGCCCGCAAACATGAAGAAACCGAGCCGGGTGTCGATCGATTTGTGATTGCCTTGCTGCCGGAAGCCATTGCCAAGTTGTCCTCCTTGAAGCTGGTGGAACTGGACGAGGATATGGAAGGGTTGGGCTTTGGTCCGAGTGACGGTAATTACGGGGATGAGGACGGTAGCGAAGCCAATCCATATACAACCGAGCAGACCGCCATCGAGACACATCGCTACACCACCGAACAATTCTTTGTCGCGTTGGGCGATCTGCTGGGGATACCCGTTACTTACAATCCGGCCCAGTTGGTTTACACCTATACCGTCGATAAGGAAGCGACCTATGAGACGACGGTTCCGTTCAACTTCAGCGGGGACTTGGGCGACCTCGGCGGAGTGGCCGTGGAAGGGTTGGTCCGGATTGAAGCGACTGTTGGGTTTGAGTTTACTTTGGGCTTTGACCTGGGCGCCGACGAAGTTCCAAGGATTCTCACATCGACCTTTGTGCCGACTCCAGCGAACGGCCGGATCAGTGAAGACGCCAACTTTGACATCTTCTTCAATGATGATCTTGCAGCCGTCAGTTTCTCTGGCGCCAATGCCCTGACCGCCGCTTCCACTGCTGATAATACCAGTATCAATGATTTGGCGGATGATCTGAATGACCTGTTTGCCACGGTAGATTACAACGGGTCTCCGGTCAGTGACTGGTTGGTGGCGCAGAAGGCCGGCAACGGTCTGGCCATTTCGGTGCGTCAGGAACATCTGGGAGTGATCAATCGACTGAGCACCCGTTCAAATATCGATGATACGTTCGCCACCGAGATGGGATTCGGAATCGAAGTGCTCGATCTGGACGGCAATGAAGTGACCGAGAATGATCGCTACTTTGTTTCCACATCGCAATCGGGAATGAAGGGGTTGTTTCTGGACGATGTTTCCCTTTCGGCCTCTCTGGCGGCCTACACTGAGACCGACACAGGAACTTATCCGGATGCCAATCCCGATGGGTTGACGGGAAGTCTGCAATTTGGTTTTGTCGAATTGTCCACGAGTGAGGGTGCCTTCGGAACCTTGGAATATGATGGAACCACACCGACCGAAATCGGGATTGATCTGGGATTGGAAAACAGTGGCAGCGGTGAAAGCCGGTTTTATCTCGCGGATTTGTTCCAGTCCCTGACGTCCACATCATTTGGTGACATGGTCACCGGACCGGATTTCTCGGGCAGCTTCCTGGCACGATTGCAGGGATTAAGCGTGAATGGATTCGATATCGGAGACCTGGCTGGAAGTGACCCTGAAATCTCCGTTTGGATCCCTGATATCAATGATCTCGAATACAACGAAGACCCCTATGATGGCACCAACACCGGTGTGTTTGTGACATACCCAAATTTGGGACACTTGCAGAACTTCCAAAACTTCAGTTTCGCTCAATTGATCAATGCGCTTCGGGTATTGGTCGACAACCTGAGCGAATTGAGTGCGTTTGGATTCCTGGACAAGAAGATTCCGGTGATTGATGCCAGCGTGAATGATCTGCTGGATTATGCTGCGAAGTTCGCCGAGTTGGTGGAAGAAGCAGCGAATCAACCTGCCGGGTCATTGCAGGCAGCGATCACCGAACTGGAATCCCAGATCGAATCCCTCTTCAATCTTGATCCCAGCATCCTGACCGTTTCCATTGATACCAATGGAATCACTCCAGACCAACTGGTATTGAGCGGGGGAGATGGCTCGAATCCGGCTGGCACCACTCTGGATCCTGAAGGCGACAACAATGGACTTGTCATTGAGAGCGCATCCAACGGCACGGGGGATAACGGCATCTCGATACGTCTAGTTGGTGATTCAAGCGTGAGTGGAAATGATGCCAATGTAGAGTGGGACAGTGTGCAGCGAGTCCTCACACTAGGTATCCGGGGCGGAGAGACGACCGCTGCGACGTTGCGTGATGCCATCAATGCGCTGTCGGGAACGCCCTTTTTTGCCTCTTTGCCGGGCGGTGAGGATGGTAGCGGGACATTGAGGACAACGGCATTGAAATTCGGGTTCGACTTTACCGCTGCCTATGGCAACCTCCTGCCGCTGCAATTGGATCTCAATGCGTTGGTGAATCAATTGGCAGGCGACAGCGGTGCTGCAGCTTTCCTCGATGCAGCCACCACGCTGATCCAGGTCGAAGGATCCGGGTCATTGGAAGTCAGCGCGAGTGCTTCGTTGATTTTGGATTTTGGAATTGATGTGACCAATCCCACATCACCCGAGGTGTTCTTCTATGACACCACCGGAATTTCGCTTCTGGCCAAGGTGCTTGGACGCGATATTTCCATTGAGACCTCGCTTGGTTCCGTGATTGGGATCTATATTGAAGACGGGGAAGTGACCATTGATCAGGATGGTGATCCGGATACTGATGCGGGCGACGACGATCGAGGTGTTGAGTTCAGCCTGACGCTGAACGACACGAATGGTGATTCCAGGATTTATTTCTCCGAAAACTGGTTCACCACCGACATCATTGACATTTCCCTGAATGGCGGACTGAGCGTATCCCTGCCAATCTTTGCTCCGGTGGAAGGATTGCCGCTGGGCGGGACAGGGGATCAGAACGAGGACGGACATCCGGACAACGAGTTGTATATTGAAATCTCCGATTTTGCCGGACTGTTTTCCGGGGAGGATGTGGTCACCATCATTGCCCCGGATCTGAACAACCTGATTCAAAACGTTGATTTCTGTGCTGTTTTAGAAAATGCGGGTTTGCTGATCAATGGACTGGATCAACTGCTCGGTTCGATCGAAGAAGGGCTGCAGGATCTGGTGGCATCCAATTCACTTCCAATGCTTGGGGATGGTTTCAGTGATGCTGCGAACTTTATCTCGAGTTTCCGAAATGGTTTGCTCGCGTCCATACAAGCCGAGTTGGATGCGGCAGGCGGCAGCGCAGTGACCGTTGTTGAAAACGCGCTCAAGCAAGCTTTCTGGGAAACGCTGGGACCGGAAGGGTTGGATTTGTTGGTAGACCCTGATTCGGGTGAAGCGCTGGATCCATCACTGGGTTATCATCAGCTCGCCGTGATGCTGGACTGTGAAGCAGGGTTGGTGGTTGATCTGCGATTGCGCAAGACCGTCGCCTTGGTGGACACCAGCGAGAATCCGATTGATTTTGACATTGGCGTGCCCGGATTCGGGTTGGAAGTGAATGGAAATGTCAGTGTCGCCATTGGATTTGATCTCAAGTTCGGCTTCGGGTTGAACAAGGAGGACGGTTTCTATTTCGATTCGTCGGCAGGTGCGGATGATCCCGAGCTGCGAGTCTTCTTCGAGGCCAGCATTCCCGGTTTGTCGGCGACGGGGAGTTTGGCATTCCTGCAACTGGACGTCGGAGATGATCCGGATGATCCGAGTTCGTTTGTCGGTCAGTTTGTGGTGGATCTGAAAGATCCCAATCACGACGGAAAACTGACATTTGCCGAGATGAGTTCGAGCGGGGTGCAGTTCTCGGACATTTTTGATCCGGGACTCGAAGCCGTGGCGGATGTGAATCTGGACCTGTCGGCCAGTTTTGGTGGCAATGCGGCCTTCCCGCGCGTGGTGGCGGAGTTTCATCTGGATTGGTTGTGGGATCTGGAAGAAGGGATGCAGAGCCCTGAGATCGTGCTTTCGGACATCGCGCTGGATCTGGGGACCTTTATTTCCGATTTCCTGGAACCTATACTGAATGAGATCCGCAAGGTCACCGAACCACTGGACCCCATCATCGAAATCGCCACGGCTCGTCTGCCGGTGCTTTCCGATCTGGCTGGTCAGACCGTGACTTTGCTGGACTTGGCTGAACTGTATGGTGTGCTGGAACCATCGACCGTTCGCTTCATTGAAACGGCTCTCAAAGTGGTCGACATTATCAATAACCTGCCGACAGGGAATGGCAGTGTGTTGATTCCGTTTGGTTCTTTCCGGTTGGGTGAAGATGAAAATGGGAATCGCAACCAGATTCAGACACTCGATGCACTTGGTTCCACCGACTTTGCCGGAATGGTGAACAATGCCGCTGCCACCGATACGAGCGCGACCTATATGAATCAGGTGTCCGGGTTTGCCAGTGATGTTGACAGCCTGGATAATTTCAGCATCCCGATCTTCAAGAATCCTGCCGAGTTGTTCAACCTTTTCATAGGCGAACCGGTACGTCTCATCGAGTGGCGCATGCCGACCTTTGAGTTCAATTTTACATACACACAGAAAATAGCGATTTACCCGCCGCTTTACGCACACTTTGGAGGTTCCATTGGAGCGACCATCGACATCGGTTTCGGTTATGACACCTTTGGCATACAGAAATACATTGCCGCCGAAGACAAGAATGTCCTGGATCTGTTCGATGGATTCTATGTTCTCGATTTCGATGAAAACGGAAACGAACAACCCGAACTTGAATTGCGGGGCGAGATCTTTGCTGGGGCTTCCATTGACCTGCTCGTTGCGGAAGCGGGAGTGACGGGTGGTATCTATGCTTTGATTCAATTTGACCTCAATGATGTCAACGATGACGGGAAGGTGCGCATCAGTGAAATCGTTGCCAACGCCCAGATCGATCCACGGTGCATTTTTGATATTCACGGAGAAATGGGATTGTTCCTGGAGGCCTTCCTGAGTGTGGACCTGTTTTTCTTCAGCATCGATAAGACCTGGCGCTTTGCCGAGATCACCCTGTTTGAGTTTGACATCACCTGTCCCGAACCCGTGTTGGCATCGAAGGATGGTTCCGGCGTGTTGACACTGCACATGGGAAGTGATGCGGAAGATCGTGAAGAAATCGATACCAGCGACTCCGCCGAAACGTTCATCGTGACACATCTGGATGGCGATGAACTCAGTGAAACGGTGGAAGTGCAGTGGGGTAATTACAAGCAGACCTATGAAGAAGTCACAAAAATCCTGGTCGTCGACGCTGGGGCCGGAAATGACTTGATCGATCTGCGCGGCGTCTTGGTGCCCGCCGAAGTCCATGGAGGCGTTGGTAATGACACGATCTACCTCAGTGACGGCATGGGCGCCGTTGTTTATGGCGATGAAGGCAACGACACCATCGTGGCCAGTTCCGCCGCTTCGGCCACGGGCGTGACTCTTTACGGTGGTGATGGCAACGATGTATTCACGCCGGGAACGGTTTCCATCACGATCTACGGCGATGGAGGAGCCGATATAATTCCGGGTAGTCCCGAGGGAGACTTCCTGTATGGCGGAGCCGGGGAAGATACCATTCTGGGCGCAGGTGGGGATGACTATCTGGAAGGTGGCGATGGCAAGGATACTCTTGAAGGATCGGCGGGTAGTGACCTGCTCTATGGCGGTCTCGGCACCGACGTGCTTCGAGGAGGCCGTGATGATGATCTGCTGGACGGTGGGGAAGATGAGGATGTGCTCTATGGAGGTAGCGGTAATGATCTGTTGATCGGTGGAGAGGATGCGGACAAAGCCTACGGACATGGCGGTATCGATCTTTTGATCGGGGATAATGTGGCCACCATTTTTGGAGCCGCTCCATCTCGGGATACTCTTCCTTTGCTTGCTGACATTCCAACTTCCGGACTTCAAGTGACCGGTCTGACCGGTTTGGGTAATGATTTCCTGATCGGCGGCGGCAATGTGGATGTGCTCTTTGGTGGTGACGGGGATGATTTCCTTTACGGTGGCAACATGTTCGCCAATGGGGAAACCGAGATCATTGAGGAAGATCACAATGATTTCTTCGATGGCGGCGCCGGGGATGATGTGATCTTTGGCGACGATGCAATGGGACGCACGGGAGATCGTGACACAGGCATCGAGATCCGGGGGGCTGTCTGGTATGACAACAACAAGAATGATGTCTGGGATGATGAAGAAGTCGGGTTTGGATCGATTACGGTCGAGCTTCGCAAACAAAGTGATGACAGTTTGATCGCAACCGAAGTAAGTGGTTCCGATGGTTCGTTTGTGTTCAAGGGGCTGGATCCCAATAATTACTACCTCGTTGCCAGCAAGCCTGCCGACCTGGATTATCTGGTGTCAGATCCTGCTCATGACGGAGAGGCATCGGACGTTGATAGCGATTTCATTGATGCTGCCGGCCGCACGGCCACGTTTGCGTTGGATTACGATGAGGTGGAAACATCCATTGCGATTGGTTATGTGGGCGATCCGCTGCTGTCCATTGGGGATATCTCAGTAGAGGAAGGGGATTCGGGTGTCATCAATGCCACCTTCACCATCACTCTTTCAGGTCCTCAGCTTTATGTCGCTACCGTGGATTATGAAACAGTGGATACAACGACAACAGCCAAAGAGGCTGACGGAGACTTTGAGTTCACGAGTGGCACATTGGAATTCGCTCCGGGTGAGACTTCGCTTCAGGTGGTAGTGCCTGTTTTGGGTGATCTCACGTATGAGGATCACGAGCAGTTCGTTCTCCAATTGAGCAATCCAAGCGCAGGTATCGTCCTGCCTGCAGTACCGAGCGCCACGGCGACGATTGTCAACAACGATCCCATACCTCAGATTTCCATCAGTGATTTCAACCCCATTCCAATCGATTACGAAGACGCAGATGAAACGCGTCCGATTTACGATGAAGATCAGGATGCCGAGTTCATCATTTCGCTGAGCAATCCGTCCCATAACACGATCGAGGTCTCCTGGACCACCGATGTGGCGATCACCTCAAGGGGCTTGGCGGTGAATGACGCAGCCACACCTTTCGGTTTGCCGGATGGTGATTTCATTCCCGCAAGTGGAACCGTGATCTTTGAACCGGGAGAAACACGCCAGACCATTACCGTGGAGGTGCTGGATGACGATGGATACGATACGGACGGTGATCCTGCCACGGTTGTGCTGGACGAAGCGGCAGAAACTTTCCACGTCAACCTGTCTAATGCCAAGTTTGCCTTCATCAGCGATGATCGCGGTGTGGGGATCATTGAAGACGATGACGATCCGGTCAGTGTTTCCATTGCGCCCACCTCGCCCTACGATCCTGATGGCGCCGGTCCCATGACTCCATTGCCTTTCGAGACGCATGTTGTCGAAGGGAACTCCGGATCACAGTATGTTGAGTTTGAAGTGACCTTGTCGGAACGTAGTTCACTGCCCGTGACGGTCCAATACAGCACCTCACCCGGAACGGCGGTAGGTTCGGTCTATAGTAAACAGAGCAAGGCGATCAAAGACCTGCCTGACTATGAGCCTACGCCGCAGGAAGACAAGACGGATCACGAACTGGAGCTTTTGTTTGCGCCAGGCGAAGTTTCGAAGACTTTCACCGTGGAAGTCTACGGAGATAATCGCATCGAATCCGATGAAGATTTCTTCGTTAATTTGTTGAGCGCCCATAACGCAGATATCGCCACGGATCCGACAACTGAGAATAATCATGTGACGGTGGTGATCGAAAATGATGACAGCATGGTCAGCGTGGACTACGGTCCATACAGCATCTGGTTCAGCGATGAGATGTATGTGGTGGATGAACCGGACGCCGGATCGGAGGATGCTGAGATCACCGTTCTCAGGGCAGACGGCAGCTCCTATGCCATCGCTGTTTTGACGGCTTTCGATATTTCGGCCACCTCGGGAGCAGATTATGATCCTGTCTTTCGAACCCTGCTGGTATTTGAGCCCGGTGAAAATTCCAAGACCGTATTGATCCCGGTTCATGCCGATGATCTGAGTGAAGGGGATGAGGAAGTCTTGTTGTTGTTGCAGGATCCCACCGGAGACGTGGTGAACGGTGAACCCTATGCGTCTACATTGTTGATCAGGGATGGCGACACACCTCAGCTTTCCATCGAACCGCCCGTCTTTGCATCCTTGCCTTGGGGAATAGATATTCCTGGCATCAAGGAAAACGGTGTGCCTCCCCATGAATTTACCGTCAAACTGAGCGCCGACGCGCCTCCAGGCGGAGTCACCGTTTATTATGAAACAGTGGCTATCTCGGCACGTGAAGGCACGGACTTTATCGCGGAATCCGGTTGGATCGTGATTCCGGAAGGTCAGGATGAATTCCCTCTGGAAGTCGTGATTGTGGATGATGCGATTGCGGAACCCAATGAACGATTTGCCGTACGTTTGAGTCAGGCAAGTGGGGCCGATCTTGCGGTCGAAGATAGTGTCGCTGTAGCTATCATCTTTGATGACGATGGGATTGAGGTGTCAGGTGTGGTTTTCTATGATGCCAATGCCAACGGCTTCCAGGACTACAATGAACGGGGGATCAACGATGTCGATGTGACGATCAGCTGGTATGAAGACGGCGCCGAACAGACCGCTACGGTGCAGACCCAGACAGTGGGCGGCGTGCAGGGTGTCTTCACCCGCGATGTGTTCCTGGGGCAAGTTGCCATTGCTGTGGATGGCACTTCGGTGACTTCTCCTTACAAGGGATTTGGTATTCTCGGGTCAGGCAGCTATGAAACCACCACCGATAATGAGAGTCAGGCGGTGGAGTTCCTCGGGGCGGAAGGTATCTCTCCATTCAAACCGGTCGGTTATGATACGTCATCCCGGTTTGATACGCCTGTCGAGACCGATGATGTGGGCAGAGGCGGTACGGATGATACCATCTTCGGAGGTCCCGGTGATGACACTATTGATGCCGGAGCTGGGGATGATCACGTTGTGGGCGGGCATTGGATGACCGCTACCGATGGGAATGCCGCCGTGAATCTGGGTGATTATGACGCAGATCTGTTGGTGGTGACAGATCCTGCCGGTGATCCGGACACCTTGCACAACGTCTACGATGAAGGTCCCATCTTTGAAATCGACCTTGGCAGTCTGCCCGCAGGAGGGTCGATCTCCGGTCAGATCTGGGAAGATGTGAATGATTCCGATACCCAGGATGGTGCGGATAATCTGTTTGCTGAGGAAGTGATCGTGCATCTTTTCGATGACCTGGGCAATGCGGTGAATTCCATGGTGACGACCGATGGCGAATATACGTTTGATTATCTTGCCTTGAAGGAAGGTGGCGATCCGAGCGGTTATATCGTGGCCTTCGAATTACCGCAGGGATGGACTTTTGTCGTTCCTGAAATAGGTGGCGACGATACGGCCGACAGCGATGTGCTGGCGGGCAACCGCACCTTGGTGGTGGATATCAGTGAGGGATTGCCGGACGTGGCGAATGTGGATGCCGGGGTGAAGCCTTCGGATGCCATTCCTGCTTCCAACAGTGGTGGATTTGAATTCGGTGAAGTGGTATACACGGTTGGGCAGGAGGAAGGTTTTGTCACCATCGAAGTGGTGCGTGGCAATTCGACGAAACAAGCCGCGGTGATTTATCGGACTCACGATGGTTCAGCGGAAGCAGGAACGCATTACGACTCGGTGACCGGGATTCTGGTGTTCGAAGTGGGCGAGACCTATCGTTCCTTCGATGTGCCCGTGCATGATACCGGGTTGGGAATCAGTGAAACCGTTGAGTTCACTCTCACACTCCATGAACCCACCGGTCGGCCATTGGATGAAACACTCGTCTATATTTATGGCGATGGCCAGGGAACCTTGACCGATGACGATACGATTCAAGGCGGAGACGATTGGGATATTATCCTTGGCGATTCAGGTGCCATACCTGCCGAAGTGGTCATGGCCGATCCAGCCTCGCTTCTTACCATTATTACCAGGGGTGGTCCGGGTAAGGATAACATTGATGGCGGCAATGGCCCCGATTACATCGATAGTCAACTGGACGATGACCTGGTCGCCGGCTCTGAAGGTCAGGATGTCATTTATGCCGGTCTGGGTGACGATGAGGTGTGGGCCGAGCTGGACGATGACGATCTGAATGGGCAGCATGGTGAGGACACCATTGTTTCCGTGCGCGATGTAGTTCGAATCGAACTTTCTCCTGACTTCCTGGTGCATTATGGCAATTCGGAAGGAACCGGTCCGGCATTGAGCACGTTTACCTTGAATGACAGCTTCGAGATTGCCCGCCTCTCGGCAGGTGCGACCGACAATGTCTTTGTCTTCACCGATTGGGAAGGTTCGGTGTTTGTCGATGCTTCCGGAGGTGAGGACAGTTTGCATGTCACACTCGATTCCGACATGACTTTGACGGATGTGGTTCTGGCCTATCCCTGGAATGCTATTTTCAATCAGATGCACGGCTTCTTTAAGGATGGAGCCATCAGTTTGCCTGATGATCAAACGTACCATCTGGGTTCTGTCGAGAACGTGAAACTCACCGGTGGCGCGAGCGCGAATCACCTGGATGCATCCGGCTATTCGCGTAAAGCCATTCTGGAAGGAGCTGGTGGTGATGACGTGCTTGAGGGTGGTTCCAATGATGATGTTTTCGTGTTTGACGCTGATGATCCGCTTGGTGTGGATACCGTGATGGGTAACGGGGGGACGGATTGGTTGGATTTCTCATCCACCAGCGCTTCGGTCACAGTGGACCTTTCAGTTCTGTTGGTGGATCAAAGCGTGAATGGTAATCTGAACCTTATCCTGGATGACGAGATCGAAGCGGTCATCGGTGGGGAGAATGATGACGAATTGATCGGTAATTTCCTGGATAATATTTTACTCGGAGGTCCGGGTGACGATATTCTGGAAGGTGGATTGGGTGATGAAACCTACGCGTTCGATACCGATGAAGCATGGGGCAATGAAACCATCATTGAAAATGCCGGGGAAGGTCACGACGTGATCGATTTCTCCGACACCTCCACCCTGAACGTTGTCTTCGATCTCAGCAATACGGCAGCACAGGCGGTCAATGCGAATCTCACGCTCTCGGTTCAAGACTCAGGAGGTGGTGTGGGTGAAATCGAAGGGATCATTGGGGGTGATCTGGATGACGTCCTGTCCGGAAATAATGAGGACAACACCCTGGTGGGAGGTCCCGGTGTGGATACGTTGAATGGAGCCGGTGGGGATGATGTGCTGGATGGTGGAACCGGCAATGACGTGTTATCCGGGGGTGAGGGAACGGACACCATTCACGAATCCGAGGACACTCATTTCTATTTGAGCGATTCGATCCTGATGCGTGCCACGGGTGAGATTGATACTTTGGACGGTATTGAAGTGGCTCATCTGGAAGGTGGTCCCAATCGGTCTAATACCTTTGATCTCACGGGATGGAGCGGTTCCGGAAGCGTGCATGGTATGGATGACACCGATCCATCCAGTCTGCCACCAGCCTATCCCGACGGCTTGATCATGAGCGCCGATGCTGATTTTGTGCTGACCGATACGGGCCTGACCATCACCGATGGCAGTGGGTCGCGAGTGATTGAATTGACGGATATCGGAACTGTGACGCTCATTGGCGGTCCCAGCGGCAACGTTATGGATGCTTCGGCTTTCACTGGGAATGTGACCATCATGGGTGCCGGGGGCGATGATGTGTTGATCGGCGGTGAAGGGGCCGATGTTCTTCAGGGGGATGAAGGTAATGATACCTTGTCTGGTGGTCGTGGTTCAGATCGGCTTGATGGCGGTGAAGGTCAGGATGCCGTTGTGGAAGATCTGGGTGGTCTGTCAGGTGAATACCGGGTGTCGCTTTCGAATCAGTTGCTGGGGGTTGACGAGACAAGTTCGGTGACACTTCCTGATTTGCCCTTGAGCGAGTCAGATCTCATGACCTCTGTTGAAAGTGTGGAAATCACCGGAAGCCCGCAATCGGATCAATTTGATATTACGGAATGGACCTTGGGTGAACTTACATTGGATGGCGCCGGTGGAAATGACACGATATTGGCTAACGGTTATGATCGAGTATTTGACGATGAGAGTGGAGAAGTAATTGAAGCCGGTGACGACATGATAGTGTTGACCGATACCGAATTGACGCGGACAGCGCGATCCGGTGTGTCGATGACCTCCATGGAATCGGCGATCCTGTTTGGCTTGGGTGGTGAAGATGTGTTTGACGCTTCGGGGTTCACCGGGCGTGTGTTGTTGGTGGGGGGATCGGAATCCGATCAGTTTATTCCCGGTCAGGGTGTTTCCCTCCTTGCTGGCGATGATCCGACCGATGCCGATGTGCGTTCGGGGGATGACCGATTTGTGTTCCTGGAGGATGGCACTGGTGATTCGGTCGTGGTTCAGGGTGGCGATGGGGAAGATACGCTGGACTTTTCCGCATTCACCAGCGGCGTTTCTGTTGACCTTTCAATGTTGGGCGTCCTTCAGGTGGTCTTGGCCGGTGAGATGAGCCTGCGGATACAGTTGGATGATTTGGAGACCGTGATCGGCGGTTCGGGAAATGATGTCCTGATCGGAAATGACAGCGTTAATCGATTCACCGGCGGGGCCGGAGATGATTTGATCAATGGTGCGGGCAATGTGGATTACATCATCGAAGAGGCCGATCAGGATTTTGTGCTGACCGATGCGAGTCTGCAGATCGGTGGAGATACCGATGTTCTGTTGAATATCGAATTTGCAGAACTGAGAGGGGGCGCAGGGGCAAATGTCATCGATGCCTCTGCCTTCACCGGCAATACGGAACTAAGTGGCGAAGGCGGTTCCGATATCCTGTTGGGCGGAAGTGGAGCGGATCTCATGGAAGGCGGGGCCGGAGATGATACCCTGATGGGCGGAAACGGTGGAGATTTCTATGTGTTCGATGTGGATGAAGTCCTTGGAAGCGATACAGTGAATGACGCTGGCGCGACCGGAACCGATTGGTTTGATTTCCGTGACACCGAGGAAGAGTCAATAAGCCTGAATCTGGAGGTGGGCACACACGTGGTGCACGCTTCTCACCTCACTTTGACCCTCCAGGCTGGTACAGTGATTGAAGCTGTGTTTGACGGGAAGCAGGATGATGTGTTGATTGGTAATGGAGCGGACAATGTCTTTGGCCTAGGAGAGGGTAACAATCTGATAGACGGTGCCGGAGGCACTTCCAATCAAGTGGTCGTCTTGCGTGATGTTGACCAAACCCTGCAGGATGACAGTCTTGAGATCGGGGATGCCATAAATGTCCTGAGTGGTATCCAGACGGCATTGTTGGCGGGTGGCGCATCCGCAAATGTCTTGAATGCTTCCGGTTTTACTTTGGGGCCGGTCAGTTTGTATGGATTGGGTGGAACGGATGTGCTGTGGGGAGGTTCCGGAAACGACGAACTATATGGAGGGCCAGGGAATGACCTTTTGATGGGCGAGGCGGGGGATGATTTGTTGGTGGGTGGTCTAGGAGACGACGTGCTGGATGGCGGTGGTTATGATCCATCGGGCGTTGGGACAGACGATGACACGCTTCGCGGAGAACAGGGGAACGATACTTATTTCTTTAATGCTTCACTTCAATTGGGAACCGATACAGTTTTCGAACTGCCTGGTCAGGGATATGCCGATCTTTTATACGGAGCCGGGTTGAGTGGCGTGGACCTGGATCTCTTTGATCATACCCCTCAAACCATGAGTGATCACCTCACGCTGATACTTGTGATTCCCGGCACGGTGGAGGATGCTTATTAATGAAGAGGAAAGATAACAACGATCAATCAAGGTTTGCCGTCTTTCAAACAACAGAAACATCGGTTCTGAGGCGATATTCGCATCGAACTCGGAGGATCGAATTATGATGCTATTTGGAAAAAAACTGGAGTGGTTTCCTGTCTGCTCAGGGGTTGCTCGACTCATTCTTTCAACATTGGTATGCGCCTTGGTGGTGTGCGTCGCCAAGGCTCAGACCGCAGCGCCGCCAGTTTCCATCGTGGATGGTTTTGCAGCCAAAGACAACAGCACCGTTTTGGATGAAGATGGTGAACTGCCCGCCTATATTGTTTTACGCAACAACCGCTCTCAAACAACAGCACCGATGGATTTGAGCGGTTATGCGTTGACCAGTGACAGCACGGGAAATGCTGTCTGGATCATTCCTCCACGCACTCTGATCGCGCCCCAGTCGGAATTGATCGTATTTGCTTCCGGCAAGAATCGTCCATCCAGCAATCCTGAATTGAGAAATCACACCGATTTCATATTCTCCTGTGAAATTCCCTACGTTGCGCTATTGGGCCCCAAGCGGGAGGTTGTTTCCACATTCCGTAAACTAGATCCCAATTGCAGCGGAAACGATGATGATTGCCGGGGGACGCCTCTGTTCCACGATAAAACCATCAGTCGCTACTTTGTGCCCAGTACCGACAAAATGACCGGTATCTGGATGGAACCTGACTTTGATGTCTCAAACTGGAAGCGTGGTCCACTTGGTCTGGGTTACGAAGTGCTGGAATCCAAGGGAGAACTGGACATGATCCTTTACGCGACCATGGATCGCACGGATCTGGATTTGGTGGCGAACATCGTCAAGGATGTCAGCGGGTCGCCCGTCGTGCATGATGGCCTGGCATCACAAAAAATCGCCATGACAACCGGGCAGATTCAACAAGGGATCAACATGGCGCAAGGTCAGGCCATTCGTTTTCGTCACCATGACGAACTGGATCCCGGAACCAGCGATTTCACAGTGTCCATCTGGTGTCGCACTTTAGGGCAGGGAGATGAAGTGATCATTGCCAAAGGTGGATTGAACAACGAAACCACGGGTTGGGCGATTTTCAATCGTAAGAATGCCACCATCGTGCGATTGAACTATGGAAAGGCGGGCATCGTGGATTTGACGCTGCCACGACTGGAGGTGGAGCGTTGGACACATCTTGCGTTTGTTATTGATCGGACTCAGAAAGCAGCTGTCGCGTACGTCAATGGAGTCGTGGCCGCGAATGCCGGTATACCGGCTGATGCCTTGCTCGCGCCTCGAACGGATATGTGGGTTGGGGCACGTCCCGACGGGAATCCTCTTTTCACCGGCACGGTTGATGAAACCGTCATTTGGCGGCGTGCACTTTCCAAGGGAGAGATTCGCACGGTCGCCGCACTGGGAGCGAGTGGAAAACGACTGGATACGGCCGTTTCGACTGGCACGCCGATTTATGTGGATCTCATTTCAACTGATGTGGAAACGGATATGTATGGAAAGGGCTCCAGTTTGTATGTGCGCATTCCGTTTTTGGTGAACGACCCGAACCTTGTGAGTGGATTGAACCTTTCCATGCATTACGATGATGGTTTTGTCTGCTATCTGAACGGCGTGGAAGTAGCCCGGAAAAACGCCCCGTCCACTACCTTCCCAGGGTACGATGCCACGGCTTCGAGTGATCGAGCGGATACGTTGGCTTTGACGGCGGAATCGATCAATCTGGCTAATGCCATCCGTTATCTGATTCCCGGGGAAAACCTCTTGGCGATTCATGGGTTGAATGTTTCGAAGGATGCGGGTCGTTTTGTGATCAAGCCACAACTTTGCCTGGAAGAAAGCGAACCTCAAGATTGCGAGAAGACCACCAACGGGCGTGACTTCTGGTTGACCTTTCCCGGCAACGCTCCTGAAGACACAGGCAATCCGCTTCAGATCAGTTTGTGTGTGGCAGGCCTTGCGGGAACCACCGGACGTGTTGACGTCCCGGGTCTCGGTTTTTCGAAGAATTTTACGATACCGGCAAACGGTCCCACACCTGCCACGGGTAGCCTGATGTTGCCTTTGCCCCGGGAGGTTTCTCTGGAGGTCTCAGGAAAAATTGAATCCAAGGGAGTGAGGGTGCGTGCACAGTCGGATGTGAGTGTTTACGGCACGACACGTATCGATTATTCCACCGATTCCTTCCTTGGTTTGCCGGTCGATTGCCTTGGTAGAAATTATGTGACCATGGGCTATAAAAATGTATGGGAAGATATTCCTGTGCTGAACGGATCGCAGATTGGTCTGGTGGCGCCCTACAACGGGACCAAGGTGCTGATTGATGTCGGGACAAGCGCTTCCGGCGGCGTTCCGGTCGAGGTGGCATTGAATGAAGGGGAGACGTACCTGTTGCGCGATACCGGCAACAGTCCGGCTGACTTGAGTGGTTCCCGCATTTTATCCAATTTACCGGTCGGTGTGTTTGCTGGTCATCGTTGTGCGAATATCAATGGCAAGGATTTGTTCTTCTGCGATACGGTGCTTGAGCAACTGCTGCCCATCTCCGGTTGGGGAACACGTTACTGGAATGCCCCGCTCAGTACCCGCAACCATCTGCTTGGCGATGGCAAGGGTGACACGCTTCGAGTGACTGCTTCCGAAGATAACACGGCGGTGACCATCACCGATGATCAGGGAGCGAATGTTTTGGTCCTGAACGCCAATCAGATCCATGAACAATCGGTCATTGGACCCAGCTATGTTATCTCCGAGAAACCTGTTTTGACGGCGGTTTATGCGAATAGTTCCGATTTTGATCTCGTAACCGATTCAGATCCGTTCATGGTGATGTTGCAGCCTGAAATTCATTGGCTGGATCGCTACATTATTTGCACACCTCCCTCCAGTGATTTTGAACAGAGCTACGTCAATATCATTGCGCGGAATACCACAGAAGCATCCACCATTCGGCTTAACGGCGCCCCAATCGCGG
Organism: Verrucomicrobiota bacterium; assembly: GCA_027619545.1. GTDB lineage: Bacteria > Verrucomicrobiota > Verrucomicrobiia > Limisphaerales > AAA164-E04 > AAA164-E04. The sequence goes on from JAQCFT010000018.1 coordinate 25,301, forward strand.
GATTTCTGCCTCTTGGCGCCAGTGGCTATTTTTATGCGCAGGTCGATTTGGATCCGGCTTTGTTGCGGCATACGATTACATCGACCCGTGCCGTATTTGGGGTGACGGTTTACGGCTTCAGTGAGTATGATTCCTACGGCTATCCCGGGGGAATGCGCTTTGACTCCGCCGGAGCCCCTTTTGTTGTATGCCCTCCTGACATCACTATCCCGGCAGGTGAGAATTGCGAGGGAGTCATTCCTGATTTGAGTGAATTCATTCAGGTTGTGGATCCATGTGATGAAGGAGGCGATCGGCCGGTTCCCGGCGATGATTGCTTCGAATTTGAAGATCTTAAACTCCAAACCCTCATCCGTGATGGCGACACATTGACGATCATCAGTGCATCGGGGAATCAAACCGCCAATGTAACGGCATCGGCTGCAGGATTTGCCGCTGTGGCTGCCGTGGTCAATGGGGGACAAGCCGGACATATCGGGAATGAGGTGCGCTTTGCCAATATCAATTTGACCTTCGTTTCTTCGGCTCTCACCTCAGGGTTTTCACTTTCATTCGGCGAATATGGTGGGTCCGTGAACCTGGGGGTGAACAATGATCTTCAGACCGCCGCCAATATGGAGGATTTCAACGGCAAGACAATTGGGGGAGCACAGGTTGCTGTAACAGGTGCGACGGGCGGACAGGGGACGGGGACGCTGACTGTCACTGGAACCATCCGCAGGTTTACCATCGGCGGCCAGGAGTTTTTTATTGATCATATCTGCCATGGAGGCGGGGGGACGGTTGAAGTGCCGGATTGTTATGAGTTCGAAGATCAGGATGCCAAACTGGTTCTACGTGTGGGAGACACAACACCCGCAACCAGTAGCACAGGAAACTCGGTCACCGTTTTGGGCGCTCCTTTCACATGGCCCAATGGACAGGTGACTCAGGAGGGATCTGCCGCCATTCGAACCAATGGTCAAGCCGGGCACACGGGCACCGAGTTTGCCGTGAATAATATTCTGTTGAAATTCATCCCAACCGAGTCGTTTCCAAACGGTGTCTCCATACTGTTCGGCGAATACGGCGGCAACGTGAACCTGGAGGTTAACGGCGAATTGGCCAATGTCAGCAATTTCAGTGAACTGAGCGGCACCTCTCTGGGCGGGGCGCACATTCTGGTTACCGGTGGGACGGGTCAGGGATTGGGTGAATTGCACATCATTGGCGAGTTGAAGGAATTCGGGATTGGTGGTCAGGAATTGTTCATCGATCACCTTTGCCTGCTTCCAGCAAGAGCAGTGACGGTAGTGGATCGTATCACGACGAACCTTGGTTCTTTGACTCGATCCTTGGTGAAGCAGGCCGGTGTGGGGCAAAATTATTTCGTCAAGCAAGATCCCCCTGCTGGTTTGATGGTCTCGGCAGGATCTTATGACGTCAGTGTGAGTGTGGTCGACCTGCAGGGAAACTCGATTGGAACATGCGTGACCCAAGTCAAGATTGTGGACGATTCGCCCGTCAAAATCGTCTGTCCTCCCAATATAACGGTCAACTGCCAACGTCCTGAAGGAGCATTGGTTTTTTGGGAGGGCCCAGTTGCCTACACCGAGCGATGCCAAATGCCCGTGGAGGTGAGGTGCAACTATGAACCCGGTGAATTGTTTCCGTTGGGTAATACCACCGTCACCTGCGTGGCCAAGAGTCCGTCCGGTGAAGTGGCTACATGTTCGTTTTTGGTGACGGTTGTCTGTGAAGATGTCGTCGTGCCAGATAATCCCACCGTCTCGATCAATCTTTCAGATGGGACCGGCATTACACTGGATTGGCCGGCAGGAGGCCATTTGGAAGCCGCCGACAGTCCGCTGGGCCCTTGGGAAATCGTCCCCGAAGCCAGGCCTCCATTCAACATCAGTACCACTCGGAAGCAGGCATTTTATCGGATTCGTTATTAGATCATTTGCAGTATGCGATGACGGAAATGGATTCGTTCACCTTATCATAAATCACGCCCTCTGTGCTCCAGGCACAGGGATGCAGAGGCTTTTCTGAAAAATATTAGGGCCAATCTGTAAGTTCGGGCAATCATATCCTTTCTGTTCATTTTTTACATTTCGGTGTAACCACTTCCATGGACATGGCGTTGAATGGTTGAGTGCAGCCTGCGTTGAATCATGGAGATGAAGCAACCCGATCTCGCTTCCCTGGTGGAGCGTGTCAGAGACGGAGAGGAAGATGCCTTTCGTATCTTCATGGAAGTCCTGTACCCAACCGTGATCCGGATCGTCCGCTCTCATTTGCCGGTAAGACAGTTGGAAGAGGATCTGGCGCAGGAGGTTTTCGTTCGGGTGTTCAAGCGCATCGATCAGTATCAGGCCCGTCCAGGCATACCGGTGACGCACTGGGTGTGCCGGGTGGCAACCACCACATGCCTGGATGCATTGCGCGCCGAACGCAGGCGTCCTGAGTTGCGTTGGGCAGATCTCAGCGAGGATCAGGCGGAGTGGCTGCAATACATGGTGGCAGACGATCAGGAGGAGGCGCCTCATTCGGATTGCGATACCGGCGAGTTTTTGGAGAAAATGTTGGCTCAACTATCTGTGGATGATCGTTTGGTGATGCATCTGCTTTATATGGAAGATCGGTCTGTGAAGGAAATCAGTGAACAAACCGGGTGGAGCATCCCCGGAGTGAAAGTGAGGGCGTTTCGAGCCCGACGTCGTTTGAAAAAAGTAGCCATGCAAATTCAATCAACTGCTCGTTATGAAGAAGTTTGAAGAGAAAATGAAGGAATGCGCCGCCCAAGTGCGCAAACAGAATGCATCGGATGAATCCATGCCGTTTCGGTTTGGTGAGGATGTGCTGAACCGATTGTCCAAACCCGAAGGGGTGGCTGTCAGCACCGAGGGATTGTGGTTGCGATTTGGTTTCCGTACGCTTGCCGGCGTGTCTCTCGCTCTGCTGTTGTTGAGTTTGATTCCTGATCCGGTCGAAACGCCCGGGCATTTGTTGCCGCCTCACATTGAGTATTCCATTGTCGATTCCTCAGGTTTGTTATGAAGACCTCTCCTTCTCTCAAAATTACCCTCCTCTTGGTGGCCATTGTGGTGGTCAGCTTTTTGACAGGGTTCATGGCCGGTTCCAGAACCAATCAGGTGCAGATGCGCCGACGCTTTGATCCGGTCAGTTGGAATGTTTATGCCATGAAAACCCTGGATGCCAAATTGGATCTGTCCGGGGAGCAAAAAAAGAAGATTCAATTGATCATTGATCAGACTGTCGAAGAAATGAAGATTGTTCGTCAGGATACGGTTTTGAAAACGACCGAGTTGGTCAATCAGTTATTGTCAGCGATTGGGGATGAATTAACCCCCGAACAAAGCAAGATTGCCGAGAGTCTTTCGCCTTCTGCTGAGGAGGTCACCATCGATCTGCTCAAGGTGGAATCCGAAGATAATCATTAAGGTGTAACCGATGTGAAAGACCCAGCGTTGGTAATGATGACTGCGACATAAACAGTCAATCCAAAGATGATGAAAACTTCCAAAATATTACTTACATTCGCCCTGTTGGGAACATTAACCGTAGCAAATGCACAAGAGCGTTTGACCTCAAGCGAGGCTAAACACTACGCACAACTGACACGTCAGAATCCAAGTCTTTTGGCCAATGCGCCCCTCCACGTCGAAGCAGATCTGGAAAAAGCAGTCGCTATTGCCATGGATGATTTGGGTGGTTTGCTGATTCCCCGTATCGATTTGTCGGAAGGTTCCGAATCAGATGTAGGAACGGAACCGATCGCCATCGGCGAACTTTGGTTGCGCAACCTGACTCTGGAGAAAAATGGTTGGGGTATCTCATCAAGTCAGTTGAACGTTGTCATTGTCAACACGGAGGAAGGACGCGTTCGGGCGCCACGCTGTATCCTTGCGGTCAGTAAAACCGATGACAACAAACCCGTGCTGATGATCTATGGCAAAAACGAGCAGCCCCTGCTGACATTGCCTTTATCCAAAGTGCAAAAGCATCAAGCCAAGCCACTGGATATGGTCGCGTCCGATGACGGCAAGGTCGACCTTTGCATCAACGGTCAATATCAGGCCAGTTTCTCCGTGGCCGAATTATATTTGTAGCATTTTTTATTCGAAAACCACCCTGTTCGATTTGAAATCGTGCAGGGTGGTTTTTATTTCTTTGGTTGCGTCACGTGGGATTGGGTTGCCCCTACAGGGCTCGTTATGTGGGGTGTGCGGGGTTCCCAGGGCGATGCCGTGGGCTGACATGGTTTGGACCTTTGGGCGTATGGCGATCGGTTCCGTCGATTGATGTGCTTTGCCCTTTTGGGGTGTGGTGTAATGAAGGGGTTTTCTTCATGAATTGAATCTTTGCAAAATAGTTTGAGATATTTAATATCTCCTCATTCCGCCCCAACGGGGCATCCTATTATAGCCCGGGGCATCGCCCCGGGGCCCTTTTCCGTTC
>JAQCFT010000341.1 GCA_027619545.1 Verrucomicrobiota bacterium
TATCGCGCAGGCCCCTGATCGGCATGGTTGATCTCGGCATGATTTGGTTTCCTCCAGTCACCACAGGTGTTTTCAAAACCCACAACAACTGGTCGGTATGACCGTTCGGATGACAACTCGCACAGGAAAACGTAGCGGTTGTGGAAGCAGATGCTGTTTCAAAGGCTGCCCTGCCCTTTTTAATTTTGGAAGGAGTAGGATCGATCAATTCGATGTTTGCCAGCTGCTTTAAATCAGAAGGATTCTCGACATCAAAGATGCTCACTGAATTGCCCACAGCGTCCAAGACCCAGCCTCGTCGAGGTTTCCCATCCTCGGAACATTCCAAAGCCAAACCTTCGGGTACCGATCCAGTGTCTGTCCGCCCCAAAATGTTTCCAGTCTCCGTTTCCACGGAAAACACCTTGTCGGAGCCCGAGGCCGTTACCAGTAATGTTCGGTCATCACCAGAAATCTGAATGGCATAGGGTGTGGCCAATGCCATCTCTCTGTCAGGATGATCTGGAGGCAGTGGTTCGAGTTCGATAAAGCTGACTTCGGCTTTTGATGCCTTGTCGAATTGAATTTTGGTGATGCGATTGAGAAAGGCCCGGTTTTCCATTTCATCCAGACCATGCTTTTCTGTGCCGGATCGACCATTGGCGTCATTCCTGGCATCCGTTTGTGTGATGTAAACGGTCCCGGCTGAATCCACAGCCAATCCATAAAGCAAAGTGCCCAGGGATTCAACGGTGGCAAGCAGCGTGTCGGTTTCAACATCAAATACAAAAAGATCCTTGTCCGGCACGTTCGGGTGCTTCGCAATGTCCACCACGTGCCCGATGGAAAGCACGTTGTTATGGGCGATGGAGTGTTCCCAGGCATCAAATGTCTCATAAGGGGCATCCAATTTCCCCGTGCCTCCAGACAACTGGGATTTGTTACCCGACTCAAATGGAATCACGAAGAGCTTGCCATGGCGCACGGCTATGGCGCGCGGATCCTGGGCGGGAATCTTTAAATAGCCGGTAATTCTCCGGGTTGTGATATCCACCACACCAATTTTGTTTTCCGAAGAAAATGCTATATAAGCCTTTTCGTTATTGGCAAATGCAATGCCAACGGGTTCATCGGACCGGGTTGATTTGGTTTGAAAATCCAAATCCTGAATCGTGGCAATGACCGCGTGACAGGTTGAGCGGCTTGGATTGATATCAATCACGTTCACCGAATCGGAAACATGATTGGATACCCAAATCTCCTGACCATCCGGACGACAGGCCAGACTGACAGGCTCCAATCCTACTGGAATACGATCAACCACTTCCAGCGAGGTAGCATCGATCACATCGACCGTCCCTGAAGGAGTGTTCACCACATAAACATGTTTCCCCTGAACAATGATGGGATTCACATGCGGACTCAAAAACTGGGTAAACCCTAAAGGCTCCCTCATGGCATTTGTGTCGAATCCAATCTGTTCGGCATGGGAGACCACCGAAAACAGCAGCATGGCTACCGGGGCAAGAAACCGTGAGCGAACCAGGCTATGGATCTTCACAAATCGGATGCCCCTAGGAACAGCTCCCAGGACACGCACTCCAATATCTGAATGTAAAAGTTCTTTTAGTTTCATTCGCTGTGATGTTGAAACGGTCAAACAAAGGGTTTTCTGACGGAAAAATGCATGGTCTCGAAATTTATTCGGAGGAAATGGAGGTTTCGAGCAATTCACACGCTTCCGTTGGGTGTTCAATTTGTTCCCCCTTAAATGGGTCATATACGTCCATCCAATCATCGTTCGGGCGGTAGTATTTCAATCCAATGAATGTGCAAGCCTGCATCCTCCTGAATGGTCAGGGCGTAGATATCATTGATTTCCAAACCTTCAGGAGAAAGCGGCTGGTTGGCTTGCAATGGTCGGAATCGGCCCAAACTCAGGTCTACTTGATATATATCACCTTCAGACTGGATCATGTCATGACTGACATCGGTTTCATATTTTCCGGCGAAAACTCCCTGCATCCGTTGCGTACTGAAACCAAATCGGATGGGTATTTTTTTGTCATAGCTGAATTGATATCGAATCCTTGACCCGTCCTTGAGCAAAACGGGATTGGGACTACTACGCGATACAGAAAAGGCAGCCGCATACAGCATGATGTGTTGATGCTCCGCAATTCTCCAAGGCAGGGGTGCGGCCTGTATATCGGCGTATCCAGGTTTCAAGGTGGCTCGCGTTTCACCCAGAAGAATATCTGGACCTTTTAGCTGATGAAAATGCCATTGCAGAACAGGTTTTGGCTGATCCAACGCAAGAAGAGGCTTATCGGCTTGAGAAGTGATCTCAACCATCTGCCCCTTGCCAATGGTCAAGGTGGATTGATCCACAAGTCGCGTGACTTTGGCTTCTCCTTCATTCATCCGGAGCCGGGTGTTTCCCCGCTTTGTTTGAAGGTCAAACTGGGCCTTTCGAAACTCAAAAGTGGCGCTCGTCGTTTGTATCCTCAGGGCATCAAAATCTTTGTCGGGCTCAATTTCAGCCCACAAGCTTCCGTGAGGGAAATTGAAAAGAGGAAAACTGTCATTTTGTTCCATTTGCTGCAGGTAGGCATACCCTGCCATGGTGATTCCAGAACGCTTCCCCAGTCTGAGTTTGAGGAATGAATCACTGCATTGAGATTCAAGTGTTTCACCAATCTGAACGGATCGCCCCTTTTCCAGCCGGGTTTCCACCTGGCCAAACCTTGTCAGAATCTGGCAGGCGCTGTTGCTACCCGATATGGTGAGCAGGGGTTTTGCTTCTTGACTGTCAAACACGCTCTTCCAGGAAAGCCCGGCAATCATCAGCAAGGCAGCCACCCCGGCAAAAACCGCCACCTTTCCGCCCGCTTTTCGAAAGCTATTGGGCTTTAAAACATCAGCCGTTCCTGATGGGAACAATCTCACTGTATCTTTGCCCTGGGTAATGGCATGTGTTCGAGTCAGATCCGCCACCGAAACAGCCTGTTCGCATAATTCACTCAGCAATCGACGAGCGCTTGCGTCCCTTTTGAGCATCTCCACCACGACCGCCTCCTCGGATGGAGTGCAATTTCCGTCCAGGTAACGAATCAAAGTTTCAAGTTGAGATGATTCCTCGTTCATATGGCATCAAAGTACATTAAGATTTCGAACACGCTGATTCCATCTTTCGTTCCACACATTGTCGCAAGGCATGGTGCAACCGGGACAACCTTTTATAGACGGCGTTCAGGTCAATGCCTATCCGGGCCGCCATTTCGCTGCCATTGAGTCCTTCGAAATATTTCAAATTGAGCAATGACCTGGATTTTTCGGGCAAGGATTCCAGACATTGTGACAACGCCTCAAGCCTACCTCCGGCCGGGGCATGCTTTTGCTTCGCGACCCAATCCTGGTTCAAAAGATCAACCAGCTCATCATCCATTTCCAAGGTGATGCGTTGATGACGGCGAAGCCAGTCAATACCTTCACGTCGCACCACGATAAAGGCCCAGGACAGCAAGGCTGATTCATTCTCAAACACAACCTTCCGAGTGATCGCCTTCAATGCCATGTTTTGAAAGACATCCTCAGCCGCATGCGCGTCCCGAGTTACCAACCAGGCTGCAGCTGATAATCTGATACGCGCCTCCATGAGGCATTGAAGTATTTGAGCTTCCTGTAATTGCATACGTGCAATGTCTCTTAACCTGAAATAAATGTGTCCCACAAAACACAGACTTGAGACAGTATTCGAAGAACCAAACGCATGACAGGCCAGAATCCTGACAAAAATTTCTAAAAGCGTGACGAGCCCCGGGTCCGGGGGGAGAACCTTGGGGCATGGGTAAGACTTTGTTTTTGTTGGACGGGATGGCGTTGCTGTATCGGGCGCATTTTGCGTTCATATCGAATCCGATACGGACCTCGAAGGGACTCAACACATCTGCGGTCTATGGCTTCCTGAATGTGTTGTTGGATCTGAAAGAGAACCGACAACCCACCCACTTGGCTGTGGCTTTGGATACCCCTGAACCCACTGAACGACACCGCATTTACCCTGAATACAAAGCCCAACGTGAAGCCATGCCGGAGGATCTGGCTGCAGCCATCCCGCTGATTCACCGACTCTGCGAAGCAATGAACATCCCGTTGCTCAAGCTGGATGGATACGAAGCGGACGACATCATCGGCACTCTTGCGCGTAAAGCGGAGAAAGAAGGATTCACCACCTATATGGTGACACCGGACAAAGATTTCTCCCAACTCGTCACCGAACACACTTTTCTGTTCAAGCCCGGACGCAAAGGCGGTGCGCCCGAGATTGAAGGTGTGGAGGAAACCTGCAAACGCTGGGAAGTGGAACGTCCCGAACAAGTCATCGACATCCTGGGACTCTGGGGCGATGCTTCAGACAATATCCCCGGAGTACCCGGAGTGGGAGAAAAAACGGCCAAAAAGCTCATCAGTGAACATCATTCCATCGAATCCCTGCTGGAGAACACTTCATCAGTCAAAGGCAAGATGGGCGAGAAACTGGCAGCCAACAAGGATCAGGCTCTGCTGTCGCAAAAACTTGCCACCATCGACCTGCAAGTCCCCATCGATTGGAATGAAACAGACCTCGCCATCACCGCCCCCAACGAAGATCTCCTGAAGCCCTTGATCGTTGAACTGGAATTCAATGCCCTCGGGAAACGCCTGTTCGGCGACTCCTTCAAAGCCGGACGCGGATTCGCAACCGAATCAAAGGCTGAAGGAAATCAATTCGAACTGGACTTCTCGGCTGCTTCCACTGCTGAAAATGTAACTGAACCGAACCAGGCCGAAGGAGCCAACCTGAAAACACTCGCCGAAGTGCCTCACCAATACGAGTGCGTTCAAACCGAAGAAGCGCTGGATGCCTGGATTCAAAAGCTGAGCGCACAGGAATGGTTTTGTCTGGACACCGAGACCACCGGTCTGGATCCAAAAATTGTGGAATTGCTTGGTTTTTCATTCAGCTGTGAAGAAGGCAAAGCCTGTTATCTGCCAACCGTTGGTGAAGGAAGCCTGCCATCGGAAACCATTCGGGCAAAACTATCGCCTCTATTTGAAAACGCCCACATAGGAAAAGTAGGACATAATCTCAAATACGATCTAAGTGTGTTGAGATGGCATGGATACGAAATCCGAGGCCCCCTCATCGATACCATGATACTCCACAGCCTGGTGCGGGCGGATCAGAAACACGGGATGGATTTTCTCGCCGAGGCTT
>JAQCFT010000342.1 GCA_027619545.1 Verrucomicrobiota bacterium
GCACTCCCATCACGGCCCATGCCTGAACCGGTACCAAGCGCACATTGGCCGGCACCTGGGTTGTCAAAGCATTATCTGGCGCCCCTTTCACAAGGTCGGCGTATGAAAACGTCCTGGAAGCAGGACCAGGTCTTCCTGGAATCAGACTGACCACTCCCCGCTGAATCCCCAGATGATTTTTTGGCACATTCAAAAATTTTGCAGCCGCATCCAGCAACAGGTTCCTGGCAGCCGCACAACCTTGACGAACGGACGGAATGGTCGAGGGAGTTGTCCGACTGCCTGCCGTCCCCCCATCGTCCGGCACCACCGAGCTATCAGCCATTACAACGCGAATCTGGGCTATGGACACACCCAGTTCCTCGGCGGCAGCCTGAGTGATCTGTGTTCTGGCCCCCTGCCCTACCTCCACCTTGCTGGTCAACACGGTGATGACACCATCTTCCCCGATGTGCAGGCGTTCGGAAGGGCCTGGAACGGAGCCACGGCGGCTGCGTTGGGCGAATCCATTCGGAATCATGAAGGAAAGCATTAACCCGGCCCCCAAAACGTGCCCGAACTGCCTTCGATTCATACGAAATTGATAGTAGGCCGGTTCGTCCAGTTCGTAACGTTCCGGTTCCGAAAATAATAAACGGGTGTCGTCCTGAGAGTGACTCATGCTTCCACCTTCCCTTTCCTCTGAGCCGCCAACTCAACGGCACTGATCAAATTCACGTAGCCACAGCAGCGGCACAAATTGCCATTCATTCCTTCAACTATCTCCTCCCGACTTGGCGATGGGTTTTTCTCCAACAATGCCGTCGCACTAAGGATCATGCCTGGCACACAATAACCACACTGCATGGCATCCGCCTGAAGAAATGCCTCCTGCACCGGATGGAGCCTGTCGCCATCCGCCAATCCTTCAATGGTCAAAACACCCTTTCCCTGCACCATTAAAACCGGCGTCAGACAGGATTGAACGGGACGACCGTCCACCAGGACCGTGCAAGCCCGGCACTGCCCTTCCCCGCAACCATACTTGGTTCCGGTCAAATGCAGATCCTCGCGCAGCACCTCCAGCAAGGTGCGCTGCGTCTCCGCTACAATCGACCGCCGGTTCCCGTTTAATGTGAATTCAATCTTTTCTTTCATGGGATGCTTCAATGATAGGGCAAGGGCCTGATATTGCACGCCAAAACCACGTTCACATTCGAGTTGACGGCGAATAAACGTTCCTGTTTGGGATTCCATGTAAGATTGACCCAGGACAAGCTAAGACGATATAAAAGGCGCATGTCCTCCAACACACGCATTTGGCTGCTTGTTGCCTTCAGTTTCCTATTATTGCACCTCTCCTCTCAGGGAGAAAAACCCAATGTCGTGCTGATCATGGCCGACGATCTGGGCTATGAATGCCTGGGAGTCAACGGTGCGGACAAGTATCAAACACCCAACCTGGATCAACTGGCCGCCACAGGCATGCGATTCACCAACGCATTTGCCAATCCGCTCTGCACCCCCAGCAGGGTAAAACTGATGACCGGCATATATAACGTGCGCAACTACATACGATTCGGTTTTCTGGACCGGAATCAAACCACTTTCGGACACATCATGAAGGACGCCGGGTACCGCACCTGCATTGTTGGAAAATGGCAACTGGGCAAGGAACTGGACAGTCCGCAGCATTTTGGTTTTGAACAATCCTGCCTGTGGCAACATCTGCGCGGCAGAACACGTAAGGGTTCACCTCATGATACGCGGTTCAGCAATCCCCGCATGGAAATCAACGGGGAATTCAAAGACTTCAACAACGGAGAATTCGGCCCCGATATCGCTGCGGATTTTGCATTGAATTTCATCGAGGAAAACAAGGATGAACCTTTTTTCCTCTATTACCCGATGATCCTCACACACTGCCCTTTCATCCCCACCCCGGGAACACCCGACTGGGATCCAACCTCCCCCGGCAGCGAAACCTACAAGGGAGATGCCAGGTATTTCGCGGACATGGATCATCACATGGACAACATCGTCGGCCGTATCACCTCAAAACTTGACGAACTGAATCTCAGAAAAAACACAATCATCCTCTTCACCGGCGACAACGGCACAGACGAACCGGTGGTCAGCGACTGGATGAGCCGGAAAATCCCCGGCGGCAAGGGACAGATGAACGACAACGGCACGCGTGTTCCTTTGATGATCAGTTACCCCGGACATGTGAGCCCCGGAACAGTCAGCGATGAACTCGTTGATTTCACCGATATCCTGCCGACCATCTGCGACGTGACCGGAGCCAAACTCCCGACCAACCACCCACATCACGGAGTCAGTTTATGGCCAACCCTGCAAGGGCATTCCAGTCGCAACAAGCCATGGGCCTATTTCTGGTATGCGCGCGACGGTAATACGGAAAAAGCGCAGGTCATCGCCCGCACAAGGACCCATCTTGTTCGGCGCAAGGGATCAAATGCACCTTTTGAATTTCTCGACAGTCGTGTACCATATGATCTGAAACCCCTCCCCTCAGACGCTGCCTCGGAAGCAGATCGATCCATCTTTTCCATGCTGCAGAAAGTCATCACGGACTTTGACAAAACACGCCCCGCCCATCTCTTAAAGCAGCCATGAAATGATCAGTGATTTCTGAGGTTGAATGACGGCCCCATCGCCAAACAAACAGGTGTCCGATCATTTGATGTTCAAAAGCACACAAACAAGTGAAGAACCAAACCGACCCAACATGAAAACAAATCCATTCAATCCAAGTTCCAACCAATATCCCATGCAAATCGCATTCGCCATATTCCTTCTGAGCATCCATGCGGTGAGTTCACTGAGTGCAGGGGAAAACTTATCCTGGAAAGCCTGGTTGGGAGACGGCGCGGATTCAGTGTGGGCAGACGAAGAACGTTCATTGGACCTGAACAACAAACCTCTCCAGCCTGCCTGGAAACACGAACTTGGCAGTGGCTACAGCGGCCCGTCCATTGATGGCAATGTGGTCGTGGTGATGGATTGGCATTTGAACAGAGGTGAAAAGGGGCCAACCGATGTTTTTGCCAGAGGGACACTTCCCGGATCCGAAGGAATCGTTTGTTTCGACCTTGCAACCGGAGAAATCAATTGGCAGCACCGATACCCGGAAACTTACACCATCAGCTATCCAGCCGGCCCACGTACAACCCCCATACTTACGGACACCCGCGTCATCGCACTGGGTGCCGAGGGGCGATTGAGTGTTCTGAACCGCGAGAATGGAACAATTGTCTGGGAAAAGGATTTCAAGGAAACCTATCAATCGAAAACTCCTTTGTGGGGATTTGCGGGGCATCCATTGCTGATAGGAAATACCGTCATATGCCTTGTCGGAGGCGAAAACAATGCAGGCGTGGTGGCCTTCGATGTGGCAAGCGGCAAGGAACAATGGCGTGCGTTGAATTTTAAAGAAATGGGATATGCTCCCCCCACGCTGATCGAACGCAAAGGCAGGAAGGAACTCATCATATGGAGCGGCGACGGTATTTTCTCGATCGATCCCCGTCATGGAACCTCACATTGGGACATTCGCTGGCCCTTGAGATTCGCCCTGTCGATTCCGACGCCCAGGCAATACAAGGATCAACTTTACTTCACATGCTTCTACGACGGCTCGACAATGCTGGATCTCAAACAGGATCCTCCGACCATTCTGTGGCAAACCAGGAAATCAAGTGAGAAAGACACAACCCACCTCAACAGCATCATGAGCACGCCCTTCCTTCATCAGGGGCATATCTACGGCGTATGCAGCTATGGTCAATTCCGCTGCCTCGAGATCGCATCCGGAAAACGTCTGTGGGAGACAATGGACGTCACCACCGGCAACCCCGACAAGCAAGAGCGTTGGGCCAACGTTTTCCTCATCAAAAATGGTCCGGCCAACCGATTCCTACTCTTCAACGAATCCGGATACCTGATAGACTGCGAATTAACACCAGAGGGTTACAACGAACTCGGGCGCATGCAGCTCATCAAACCCAACGGGAAAGACCTCCGTATCCGCCCCATCGTTTGGTCGCACCCCGCCCTGACACAAGACGTCATCTGCGTCCGAAACGATGACAGCATTGCGTGTTACAGATTTTGAAAAACAACTTCCCCAACAACCAAATTGCATTATGATGAAGTTCATCACCCATTTTTGCCATGAGAACTTGTAACTGCCACTCGAGGAGCGGGCAGCGCCCCCCCCACGTCCACAGACAAGGCTTTACCTTGATCGAGTTGCTGGTGGTCATTGCGATCATCGCCATCCTTGCAGGCATGCTGTTGCCAGCACTTTCCAAAGCCAAAGGGGCGGCGCATGCCACCGGTTGTCTGAACAACATACGGCAGTTCTCCATTGCCAACATGGTGTATTCAACAGACCACGACGACCAGGCGGTTCCCCTGATTGCTCTCAATCGGGGAACGGGCAACACGCAAATCTGGATGGCCAATCAAAGCTTTCGCGAAATCATCGGGTATTCCAGGAACGAGAATTCGATCGTACAGACCCCCATCGACTACCGATGCCCGGCAGACAAGCAAATCCGCAACCCCTCTCAGTTTGCATTCAACAACAACCCCAACGCATCCAACACTGAGAATCGGGGCACATTGACAAGCTACAGTTACAATTTCGAAGATTGGTATCCCTCGGACGGTCGCGGTTGGGCTCTGGCCAGCAGCGATCATGCTGGTCACAAGATGACCGCAGTGCAAAGTCCTTCGGAAAAGTTGATTTTCCATGACGGCGACGACTGGTGGTCCCACTGGAAAGGGGCCAATTATGTCACCGGATGGGACAAACTCGGCCAAACAGGCAGCGTGCAGGATTATAAAAACGCCGGCAACGGAGGCCCGACGCTCTACCGCCACAATGAAGGAGCCAACATCGGATTCTACGACGGCCACGCCGAAAAGATTCGCAAGGAAAAAGTCTGGATTCAGGAAAACTGGGACGCCAATCCAAAACGTCCGGAAATGTGGGTGGCCGTCCCTGAAGTGTGGAACAAGTACCGTTAAAGCACCGCTCCAAGCGCGGACAGTGGCCCTTTCGTTTTGCGGCCATGGGACTGGTTTGCCTCCCTTTGCTGGTGGGTGAAATCATGCTGAATCTCATTGACCCATCCTGGGCCAGACTGGAGGAAGACCCGCTGGTTGG
>JAQCFT010000343.1 GCA_027619545.1 Verrucomicrobiota bacterium
ATCGTTGCACCCCGGTTCCTGGCATCCGCGTTTGCGGCTGGACCGGCCCTATTGATCATTACCTTTCAATTCATCCGCAAAATGGCTCATTTCACCATCAGTAATGAATCCATACTCCTGCTCAGAAAAATCATCACGGTGGCCATGTTGGTGAATATCTTTTTGTTGGGATGTGAGGCTTTTACAGAGTTTTATTCCGGCACTTACCATGTCGTTTCAGCCCAGTATTTATTCATGGGGCTTCACGGGCATGATCAGCTGGTTCCATGGATTTGGGCGGCCATAAGTATGAACTTGGTGGCCATGATCCTTTTGGTCCTGCCCATCAGTCAAAAACTGGGAGTGCTGAACATAGCGTGCCTGCTTTTGTTTGTCGGGATCTGGATTGAAAAAGGTATGGGGCTCATTATTCCCGGATTTGTTCCCACGCCTTTGGGGCAGGTGGTGGAATATCAACCCACTTTGAATGAAACACTGGTTTGCATGGGAATCTGGGCTTTCGGAGCCCTTGTTTATTCATGGATGCTGCGTATGGCCATTCCGATCCTCAAAGGTCAATTGAGCGCATCCACCGATAGAGCTTGAAACCAAAACGCGCCTTTCACGAACCAAGAAAATTGAACAATAACTATCATATCATGAAATCTAAGTGGAAATGTTGGTTGATGACCGTGGCGGTCCTCATGATGGCACACGCAACAGCTCTCAGCGCCTTTACCTTGAAAGAGTTGTCCGTGGAATCGCAAACGTGCGTGGCTTGTCACAAGGTGGATAACACCTCCATCTATGAACAGTGGGGTTCGAGTAAACATTACCGGGCCAACGTTGGGTGTTTTGAGTGTCACATGGCTCAGGAGGGGGAAGAGGATGCTTTTGAGCATTATGGCGAGATGATTTCCATTTTGGTGACACCGAAAGATTGTTCTCGTTGCCATGAAAAAGAGGTCCATGAGTTTGCCACATCTCATCATGCCAAAGGTGGGCGCATTCTTGGTTCGTTGGACAACATCCTGGCCGAAGTGGTGGAAGGCAATCAAGGGCTTGTTACCCCCGGTTTTCCTCATGGAAATTCTGCTGCAGCCGTGAATGGCTGTTGGCAGTGCCATGGTTCCATTGTCAAAGTTCTGGAAGGGGGGCAATTGGACCCCGTGACCTGGCCCAATACCGGTATAGGACGTATCAACCCGGACGGCAGCGAAGGAGCTTGTTCGGCTTGTCACTCACGGCACGAGTTTTCAGCCGCTCAGGCAAGAACTCCCGATACCTGTGGTAAATGCCACATGGGCCCTGATCATCCTCAGATCGAAATCTACAACGAATCAAAACACGGTATCGCCTATCGTGCCAACATCGATAAGATGAATCTCGACAGTCCCAAATGGGTGGTGGGCGAGGATTACAATGCAGCGCCGACCTGTGCCACCTGCCACATGAGCGCCACGCCGGACCAGCCGGTGACTCACGATATCGGCCTTCGCATTTCCTGGAACAATCGACCTGCCATATCCGTTCGACCTGAAGTGTCGGATGCCAAGATGGGTTTGCCTGGCAAGGATATCAGTTGGGAAGAAAGGCGCGCCAACATGAACAATGTCTGCATCAACTGCCATGCCCAAAGTTTTGTGGACGGGTTTTATGTGCAATACGATGGTCTTATTGATCTCTATCATGAGAAATTCGCAGAGCCCGGCCTGGCTCTGTACAACGCCGCTCAACCCTTGCTGAGCAAGCCCAAGTTCAGCAATAAAATTGACTTTGTCTGGTTTGAAATTTGGCATCACGAAGGACGGAGAGCCCGCCATGGTGCTTCCATGATGGGGCCGGATTATACACACTGGCATGGTACCTATGAAATCGCCCGTAATTTCTACACGGAGTATATTCCGGAACTGAAAGAGCTGGTTGAGCACAATCTGCATTCGGACGTTGCCGAGAGAAAAGCGGCCGCCGAGGCTCTGGGCAAGTTGCTTGATGAGACATTGAACAATAAAAATCACGCCTGGTACCTGAACAAGATGGATCCGGCCGAACAGGAACGACGTGCCAAATCGGCTGCGGAATTCAAATCCAGATATCAATAACCTTGCCCTTTTGAGCAGATATTAACCTGGGGGGATGTGTTCCTCCAGCAAAGGCGCGACTGGTCAGTCGCGCCTTTTTTATCTTGATGGCCTCGGAACTTAACGTTGATTCGTTCATGGTTTTCTTTAGAATTCTCTGATGCGTTCAAATAGATTGCTCATCCTGTGTTTGCTCTATGCGACGACTTTGTTATCTGACGATTGGAAACAATTTCGCGGTCCGGCTTCAACGGGATTGACCACCGAAGCCAATTTGCCCACCGAAGTGGGAGCCGGTCATATCCTTTGGAAAGCCGCTCTTCCCGGAAGGGGTTTGTCCAGCCCGATCATTGTTGGCGATAAAATTTTTGTGACAGCCGCTGAAGGCAGTGAACAGGAGCGGCTGCTCGTTCTCTGTTTTGATGTCCGCTCCGGCCAGCAACATTGGAAACGAACTTTCTGGGCTACCGGGCGAACCATGTGTCATGAGAAAACTTGTGTGGCTGCGCCCACTCCGGTCTCGGATGGGCAGCACGTGGTGGCTCTCTATTCATCCAATGACCTCGTTTGCCTGGATCTGGATGGAAATCTGGAATGGTTGCGAGGTATTACGGTCGATTATCCCAATGTTTCCAACAGTCTGGGCATGGCCAGCAGTCCGGTCATTGTGGATGGTGTGTTGATCACCCAGGTAGAGAATGACAGTCAGTCCCTTGTATTGGGGGTGAGGTTGGCAGACGGAAAGAATCTTTGGCAAATGGCGCGCCCCAAGGGAGCCAATTGGACTTCTCCAGTTCCCTTGCATGATGCTGCGGTTCCATCAGTGGCCTTGCAGTCGGGGAAGGGGATACATGTGGTGAATGCTCGCACCGGTGCACTGATTTCTTCTTATTCGGACGGGGCTGCAACCATTCCTTCCAGTGTGCTGTTTGGTTCGACGCTGCTTTCGCCATCTCATGGGATCACTGCTCTGGATGTGTCCGGACATCAGGAGGAAATTCCAATGTTATGGCGTTCCCGCGCTCTGAGCCCGGCGACCGCGAGCCCCATGGTCATGGACAATGGCGTGTTTGTTGTGAACAATGCCGGAGTTTTGACTCGTGGCAGTCTGGATGGGGGAAAGCGCGAATGGCAATTGCGCCTCAAGGGGCCTTTCAGTGCATCCGCGGTTGGGTTTGGAACGTTTCAATATTGGATCAACGAGGCAGGACTTCTCCAGGTGGTGGATGTAGCGGCTCAAGAAGGCGAAGTGGTTTCCACGCTTGATCTTGGCCAGACTGTGCTGGGAACTCCTTCCATCGCGCATGGCGCACTGTTCATTCGTAGCGACCAGACCTTGTGGAAAATCGGCACACCGCCGGTATTGTAGTGAATCAAATCTTCCTGGACAGGTTCACCAGGATTGTATGACGCCGATGTTGGCGAGACTCCCCACCAATGCTTCCCTGGTGAAGGGTTTTTCGATGACTGAAGAGATGTTCAGGTTTTTGAGTTCACTCAAATCATCCTGTTCAAGATTTCCGCTGGTGACGATCAAGGGTGTTTCGGGAAGCATCTGTCGCAGCAACCTTAAAAAGACGAGCCCTCCGATATGGGGCATGTGGAAGTCTGTGATGATGGCATACATGTCGGCCCGATAATCCGTGGCCTGCACGATGGCGTCCGTCCCGTTGGTTGCGGTCATGACTCTGAAATTCAAACTGCCCAGCAGGCTTGCGAGGGTTTTTCGGACATTGACATCATCATCCACCACCAAGATGACCTCCCCATTGCCCTTGAAAGTTTCTGGTTTTCTCGGGATCGGTGAAGGCATGAGTTCCGTAGGCGCGGATTCGCAAGCGGGAAGATACACTGTAAATGTCGACCCCTGATTCATTTCTGACTGAACGGTGAGAAATCCCTGGTGCGATTTGACAATCGTGAAGACTGTTGAAAGTCCGATCCCCGATCCCTTGCCATCTTCCTTGCTGCTGACAAAGGGTTCAAACATATGCTCCATCATTTCTTTTGTGATGCCTATTCCTGTATCGCGAACCTGGCATGCGATGTATTGCCCTGGTCTTGCTTCCAGAATGGTGGGCTCGTTAAATTGCCTGCCTATTTCCACATTCTCCGCTTTCAGTGCCAGCATGCCGCCTTTTGGCATGGCATCCCGCGCGTTGACGCAAAGATTGAGGAGGACTTGGTGGATCTGCGTGGCTTCGCCGTGGATTGCGTTTAAATCTCGAGAGTAATCCGTGACCACCTCAATATTGGCTGGAAAGGTTCGGGATATGATCGATTCCATCTCCTTTATCAAATGTCCAGGGAGGATACAGATTTTCTCTCCCTCCACGCCTTTGGCATAGGTGAGCAATTGTTGAACCATCCCGGCTCCACGGCGAGCGCACGTTTCAATGGTGCTGATATGTTCCCTCGCATTGGGATAGGCGTCATAAAGTAGTTCGGTGGACATGACGATGGGTGTGAGTGCGTTGTTCAAGTCATGGGCCACACCGCTTGCCAGAGTGCCGATGTTTTCAAGCCGGTGTTTTTGCAGTAACAGACTTTCGAGCTTTTTGTTCTCCAAGCGTTGTTGCTTGAGTTGTTCGTTGATTTCGTTCAGGTCCTGGTGATGGCTTAACATGGCTGACTCAAGCTCTTCTGCTCTACCTTTCCATGAATTTTCCTTTATGCGCAGTTTCTCCAGGCAGTCATTCCAAGGTTTCCATGCTCCATGTTTTAATCCTATGAAAAGGATGGCTAATGTCACCAGGAGATTCAAAAGGTTTTGAAGAACAAATGATTGGGGGTTAATGGTGTGGCTGATGATCCCGGTGGTAAAACGGCTCAGAATCAAACAAAAGCACAGCAAAACAAGCAGCCATATGAGAGTCATTCCCAGCGGGTCTGGTTCTTTCAGACGCTTGCCATTGACCGATTGATCAGTCTTGACTGTAGATTTTTTACCCTCCACGTGCTTGTTAAGAAACTGCTTTGTCGCGATTCCATCTACTTTTAACCGTTCCCAACGGGATTGGTCATCGTAGAATTCGCGTATAGTTGACATAATGAAACCTTATTAATCAAGTGTTTAAAATTGGTTTATTTCTACATTTTTGG
>JAQCFT010000344.1 GCA_027619545.1 Verrucomicrobiota bacterium
CCAATATTCAATCCTGGCAGCAAAAACTTGACTGATCCTAAGGCCTCCGGAAATTCCAGGGGTGAGTACATTCGCATCAATTTTTTTGAGGGAGATGACTGTTTGTTTTGTTCCGGATGATATCAATGGGCTCACTGACTTTGGCGCCGGCGAACAGTGGCAGGAACTTTGGATCCACCCCATCCAAGAACTGGCTGGTCACGAGCAAGGGATACCTGCCGGAGGACGGGTTGTAATTGCATCGATCTTCAAACCATGTGCGTGTCACAGAGAGGTAAATGAGGGGTCTCTGTGCGTTGGTCAAATTGGGGGTGCCACAGTGCCATGTCCTGAAATCCCACAGCATGCAGTCTCCGGCCGAAAGTGAGGGCAGGACCGCATTCTCAAAGGTGACTTCTTCGTCCGAGGTCGGGACGGAGTTCGAATTCATATGACTCCCCAGCCAGATGGCGGTTGTGCCGGTTTGTTCGTTGAAATCAATCAGAGGAATGGCCACCGTGATGGCGTAGCTTGGTAGCATGCGCCCCAGTCCCGCCATTTCCTCAAAAAGTTCAATATGATCCACATGCAACGGTTGGCGTTTGCTGCCTGGGTAGGCGGAGACAATGCCGAAACTCTGGATTAACAGTTGATTGTGCAACAGGGTTTGGAGGATGGGCAAAAGCTTGGGGGAAGCATAGAGATCGGGATGATCAAAGGGTGTTTCCATGACCACGGTGTAGAGTTTTCGATCTGCATGCCCCACATCCTGGCACACTTCGTGATGGTCCGTTTCATTGAGAGACACGTATTTCTCATTGAATGAATGGATGAGTGAATGCAGGCAATCACGGTCAAACACTCCCTTCAGCCACAGGGCACCCGATTTTCTGAATCGTTTCCCGACGTCACTGAGGAAATCGCGGTCTTTGTTGAGATCCAAACGGTCAATACCATTCAGATCAATCCGAAAGAAATCATCTTCCATAAAGGGGTAGGTTGGTCACCGGTATGTCATTCTGCTCCCCGGTTTGAACTTTTGGAAGCATATAATGAAGTGAAATGAGATGAAGGCGTCATTGTAGTGGCAAATTTTGCACTAGCAATGGCAATTGAAGGGTGGGCAAGATGGTGCGAATCGATCAGGATGTTTTTCAGGAAGGATGGGCGTGTCATGCTGGACATCACCAACAGAGCGTTTCCTGCGGACTGAATGTGTTGAGATCAGAGATTGGATAAAACATATGGGAAGCACTTCGGCAGGATTTATTAGAAAACGGTTTTTGATTCGTGGGAATCTACACGGAACAGGAGTCCAGCCCGCCACTTATCGCATTGTCAGGTCCTTGAATCTGCGCGGCTGGATGCAGCCCAACGCCAGAGGATATGAGGTGCAATTGGAAGGAGATCGCGGGACGTTGAGGGCGTTCGAACGCCAGCTTGCCGATCGTATCCGAAAAACCAGCCCTGGATTTGACTTGTCGGTGAGTCCAATTGAGACGGTAGGGGATTCCTCGTTCAGGATGCTGCCGGCTCAATCGGAACAAGTGACCGGGCGCTGGGTGCAACCGGACCGGGCTCAGTGTCCGGAGTGCGTTGCTGAAATGCTCAATCCTGGAAATCGCCGTTTTTTCTTTCCATTTACATTCTGCACTGAGTGTGGACCGAGGTTTTCGTTCGGACAGAAGGGGTTGTTGAACCGTGAAGATTCGGTTCTGGCCGGGTATGCGATGTGTGAGCAATGCCAGGCTGAGGTCGACAACTCGCGAGATCGACGTTTTCTACATCATTTGAACACCTGCCCGATTTGTGGTCCTCATGTGGAATTGTTGAACCATCAGGGAGGGAAACTGAGTCGGCATCGGGAGGCATTGATCCAGGCGGCAGCTGCTTTGGATCAGGGGCGGCTTGTGGCCATCAAGGATGTCTCCGGGTTCAGGCTTGTCAGCGCGGCTACATCCGATGAAGCCATTCGTCGGATGCGTGCCGTGTTGGGGCAACCCCATGTGCCCCTGGCCTTGATGCTGTCGACACCGGATGCGGCGGATGCGTTCGCGTTGATGGGGCCTGAGGAGCGGAATTGGCTTTTGTCGGTCGAGGCGCCGTGTGTGCGATTGCCTCGGAGGGCGGGGGTGCGGAGTTTGTCTGAACTCCTCGCGCCTGACAGTTCGGTGCTGGATGTTTGCCTGCCTGAATCCGGGATCTTTCATCTGTTGCTCAATTTGTTGAACATGCCTTTGGCCGTGGCTTATGAATTGCAGCATAAACTGGCCTATGCCTGCCAGGTGAGTGAGGCGATTCAGGTGTTTGAAGGGATGGTTGACTTCATTCTTGTTGCGGATATGCCGCTGCAACGTCCCTCTCCCAGGACATTGGTCCAGCACCTCGGCAATACCAAACAGACCCTCCAGCTTGGGTTTGGAACGGCGCCATTTGAAATGCCGTTGGGATGCGATGCCCATCATCTCATGGCTCTCGGAGGGCGGAATGACACCTCCATCGGATTCGGAGTGGATGATCGGTTCTACTTGAACCCTTCCCTGGGGGCACTGAAAGAGAACGGGAATCTGGATCATTTTTTTGATGCCATTCAGGATGGCAAGAAGCTGTTCGACATCCAGCAGACCAAGTTTTTGACTGATGGAGATCCTCAAGGGTTGACCACTCAGTACGCACTTTCAACGGGGTTGGCACAGGAACAGATCGATCACGAGCTGGCTCATGTCATGACGGCACTGCATGGGGCGGATGCCGATGCGAACGTGATGGGGGTTTGTTTTGATGAGGGGCGGGGAGGGAAGGCTGATGTCATCGGAGGAGGGGATGTTTTGTGGATTGAGAAGCAATCCTGGCAGCGAGTAGCCACTTTTTCTTCATTCTGGATGCCCGGGGGTGACTTTGCGACGAGTGACAACCGGGGGTGTCTCTACGGCATGTTGTATGAAGTATTTGGCAAAGACATGTGGGATGCATTGCCATTGCGCTTGCGTGCCCAGTTGAACCTTCAGGACCTGGAGCACTGGAACCGGGTGTTCGAACTGAAATTACAATGTCGCAGGGCAAGAAGTGTCGGTCGATGGTGGCAAGGGGTGTCCGCCCTGTTGAGTCACTCCATTCGCAATCGGTTTCATGGTGATTCGTGGGCTGTGCTCAATCAAATGATCGACCGGGATACGTTTCATTCCATGTCTGTCAATGCTTATGACCGCCCG
Source organism: Verrucomicrobiota bacterium (assembly GCA_027619545.1). Lineage (GTDB taxonomy): Bacteria > Verrucomicrobiota > Verrucomicrobiia > Limisphaerales > AAA164-E04 > AAA164-E04. The sequence goes on from JAQCFT010000344.1 coordinate 3,192, forward strand.
ATACTGAAGTCTGATCAGGATTCGGAGTCCCTGACCCTGGAATGGAAGCCCATGTTGAAGGGGATGGTTCACGATCTGGAGCAGGGCATTCGCCCCGAAACAATTCTATGCAAAGTCTGTGATACCTTTGGTCGATGGATGCTCAATCTGGCCACCTCCATGCATCCGCGCTTGATTGTGCTTTCCGGTGTCGCCTTTGAAAACGGCCTGTTCACCGATTGGATGGCCGGGCAATTGCGCTCTCACGGGTTCCAGGTGTTGCTGCCGGGCGAGCTTCCATTGCACGATGGTGGATTGGCTGCAGGCCAGATTCTTGCACATGCCCGCGGGATGGATGTTGAGCCGAGCGTGGTGCCATCCTTGAAGCATTCTTTATCACGCCTGACCCAGCCATCTTCCACAAAACCTTTTAACGACTTATTTAATCCTACTTAACAACCCTACAGTAATCTTATGATTCAAAATCCTGTTTTCTGGTTAACTCCGTGCGCCGCCCTCCTGGCTTTGGGATCCGCCTGGTACTATTACCGGCAAATCATGACCTACAGTGAAGGAACGGATAAAATGAAAGCCATCGCCTTGCATGTTCGCAAAGGAGCCATGGCTTATCTCAAGCAGCAATACAAGGTGGTGGGTCTGATCTTTGTCGCCCTGGCGGTTGTGTTTGCTATTTTGGCCTATGGGGTGGGGTTGTTGAATCCCTGGGTGCCTTTCTCGTTTTTAACCGGTGGCTTCCTTTCCGCTCTGGCAGGCTTTTTCGGCATGAAGACCGCCACTCAGGCCTCGGCGCGAACGGCACAGGCTTGCAGAGAATCGTTGAATGGAGGACTGCGCATCGCTTTTCGCAGTGGGGCGGTCATGGGATTGGTGGTGGTGGGCCTGGCGCTGCTCGACATTAGCTTCTGGATGGTTGTGCTGAATCTGGTTTACCCGGATCGTACCGGAGATGGGCAGACCATGGTTTTGATCACAACGACGATGCTCACCTTCGTTATGGGGGCGTCGGCACAGGCTTTATTTGCCCGCTTAGGTGGCGGGATCTTTACCAAGGCCGCGGATGTTGGAGCTGATCTGGTGGGGAAAGTGGAAGCGGGTATTCCGGAGGATGACCCCAGGAATCCGGCCACCATCGCCGATAACGTAGGAGATAACGTGGGGGACATTGCCGGCATGGGGGCCGATTTGTATGAATCCTACTACGGCTCCATTCTCGCCACGGCAGCTTTGGGTGCTGCCGCATTTCTTTCCGATCCTGCTGTTCAAACCAAGGCCGTGCTGGCACCCCTGCTGTTGGCGGCTCTGGGGATCGTGGCTTCGGTGATCGGTGTGCAGTTGGTGAAAACGAAAGAAAAGGCCACGCAACGTGACCTGCTCAAGTCCCTGGATCGCGCCATTCTCACCACGACTTTCCTGAATTTAATGGGGGCATGGATTGTTCTGAAAGTCCTGGATTTTCCTTCCATGTGGGGAATTTGGGGAGCCATTGCCACGGGTATCCTGACAGGGACAGTGATTGGCAAATCGATTGAATACTTCACTTCCTCCTCCTACGCCCCGACACAGCGAATCGCCAAAAATGGGGAAACCGGACCAGCAACCGTGATTATTTCCGGGTTGGGGACCGGGATGATTTCAACCGTTGTTCCAGTGCTTGCCATTGCCATTGCGATTCTGATGGCCTTCCTCTTTGCCTCGGGATGGAACTATGATGCGCTGAATCTGGGTTTATACGGGATTGGGTTCGCGGCTGTCGGGATGCTGTCCACCCTTGGGATTACTTTGTCCACAGACGCGTACGGTCCAATCGCCGACAATGCGGGCGGGAATGCCGAGATGTGCCAGTTGGGTGAATCTGTTCGGAATCGCACGGACGCTCTTGATTCTTTGGGTAATTTCACCACCGCCACAGGGAAAGGTTACGCCATCG
>JAQCFT010000345.1 GCA_027619545.1 Verrucomicrobiota bacterium
GTTTCCCAAACGAAAGGTGATCTCAATTCGAACACCACAAGGACGCGCCGGGGACGGCACGTTCTACCTGGCGCAAGGGCTCATGAAAAAGTCCCGTCGTTTGAAAAACGACGGGACTTGAAATGGCAAATTTAGTTTGAATGAAGACTAATTCGCAGATCGTTTGAGTTCATCTCCAAGGATCAGGCGAACGGAAGCTCCACCGCCGCCAATGTCCGATGTATTGTAAATGAAGCCAGCGTCCAGGGCTTTTTCAATACGAACGGATGCCTCGGACAAGTGTGCCGCACTGTATGGATCCGCATTCAATTCCTTGTCGCTCAGCACGCGGTCGATCTGCTTTTTCAGATCTCTCAGTTGGGCTGTTGCCAGGTTCGAGATGGGTTTATAGGAAACACTGGAGAAGCTCTGTCCCATGCTGAGGTCGATGAGGCGCTCCAGATGTTCACGCTGGAGATTACGGCGCAGACTGGAGATCATCGGACGACGCGCGGTGAATTTGCCCTCTTCGGGATCTTCCAGTTCGGTCCAGATGGCTTCACGGATTTCACCGAGAATCTCCGGCAGGGTGATCATGTCTTCGTCCTCCGGTGTCAGGAATTCGTTGTCGTAAACGCGTCCCATGGTGGTGGGATTCATCAGCATGGTGAGTGCCGAGGATTGTATGCCCATGATCCGATCATGAATTGGCCAGGTACTGTCCTGAATGGCCGAGCTGAAATCGTCGATCCATTTATCCATGGACATGTGGCGTAGCAATTCCGGAGTGAGACCAAAGGCTTTGTCGTAAAACGCGTTTTTCATGACAAAACGCAGAGCTTCGCGCTGTTTGGAAGCATCCACAACCTGGATAGGAGCCGTGGAATCAGGATCCCCTTTCTTGGCCCGATTGATTTGTGCCCCACCCAGCCAGTTGGCCATCATGCTCAGAGAACGCATCTGAATGCTCAAGGTCAGCCCGTAGCCATAACGTGCCTTGGCCCAGCTGTCTCCATCTTTCACGAATTTATCGAGGATGTTCTTGCGATGATCATTGGCCAGTTTCATCTGGCTTTTGGCGTAGCTGATTGGATCCTGCGCGAAGTCATAGCGTCGGGCATATGGATCCGGTCCGTAGGTATCTTCGTCCGTAGCATAAGCGAGCAAAGGATCATTCACACGCGCCAACACTTTTTTCAACTCGTCGTCCTTCTTGACAATGGAATATCCGTATTCAATGGCCCACAGGTCGTAAGGTCCCACTTCGATCATGCCATAGTCGCCCTGCTCTTCACCGAATCCTTCGATGTTCATGTTCACCGGCAGATAATCCATCACGGAACCGGCAAAAGGTTTTTTGCCTTTAACTTCACTGCTGTTGATTTCTTCCAGACTGTAAATGCTGGAAGCCTTGAAATTGTGGCGCAATCCCAATGTGTGACCGACTTCGTGGGCCACAAGATCAGCAATCAATGGCCCGACGAACCAATCCGGAATTCCGTCCAGAAGATCTTCCTCCTTCTTGGGCTCTTCAGAGTCTTTTTTGTCATCCGCAGGATCAGTTCCTTCAGCACCTTCGCCTGTTTCGTTTTCACTCTGAGACATCAGCTCGAATGCAAAGCGCATCACGGCCATATCCAGCGCACGAAAATCGGCGGCCTGACAGAATCCATTCACCTGGCTGGTGCGCCCCACCAAACCATCGAATTCATCATCTCCAATCATGGAAGGATCGCTGTGAGCCAAAGGATGTCCTCCGTAGGACTGATGTGAGTGATGGGCTATTTCTTCGGCAACGGTTTCACGATTCGAAGGATGTGCCAGACGCACGCGAGGATCCCATTCGGGATGCTTTTGCAGCCATGCCAGGGTCTCAGGAGAATATCCTTCCATCGCCAACTTCGGCAACTCTTCGTTGAATTTACGCCAGAAATGCCGGATCCATCCATCGGTCAAAATGATATCCGCATCCAAAATCTCACCGGTAATCGGATTGGCTCTGCTGGGACCGATGGCGGTGCCGACGTTGTTGTTCAGCCAGCGGATAAAATTGTAACGCACGTCTTCCGGATCAAATTCCATGTGAGCGTTTGTGCTTTGATCCTGATAGCGCACCTCAATGGCGTTCAACAACCCGATTTCCTCAAATGCCTTGTTCCACATCATGACTCCTTCGCGCACCCAGCGGCGGTAACGAATCGGTGTGGTATGTTCGACGTAGAACACGATGGGATTTTTAACCGGGCTCGTTTTCAGTTCTGGGGCTGCTTTTTCCAAGTGCCAGCGGTTGATGAATCGGGTCCGGACATCGTCCTGTTGGAATTTGCCCAGGTCATCGTATCCGGTAGTGAAATAACCAACGCGTTCATCAGCCTTGCGGGGGCGATAAGATGGATTGGGTTTGATTTCGCTTATGGAGTAGTGGAAAGTTTTCAGCAAGCCACTTGAGACAGGCACCTCGAACGCGATTTCGATGTTCTCCGGAAAAGCCTTGGCGTTTTTAATAACAGCCAATTGACGTTTCAATCCCCTTGCGCTGGAACCAAAAAAGCTGGCCCCTTCGCCCAAGAGAAACCCATCCAGATCCACAACAGGCCCCCATTGGGGATGCATGGTGACAATAGGGATGTCTGCCAGCACACGATCCGTGAACAAACGTTCAACCGAAGAACGGGATTCACTGTCACCGGTACTCCGCACTTCCACATTGGGTTGAATCAGCACCATGCGTTTACCAATCTGTTTCCAGTAAACATACATGTCGGCTTGTTGCAGTCCTGCATACAACTCACCACTGGCAACGGTCAGGGCAATGAAAAATTTCTTGGACTGATACTTTTTGGGGAATGCAGCAAGGATCTGATTGTCTTTCCGATTGACGAACAAACCGAACAAGGTCGGACTCTTGTCAATCGTGGAGATCACCTGCTCATAACCTTCAAACACCTCGTTGTAAGGTGGAAACTCCGGTTTGGGCGCCGGTTTCCCGGAAGGCGAAGACGCACCACCACCCTCCTGTGACTGAACGTCGTGTGTGAAAGCTGTCAATACCAGCAACAGACAGCAACCAATGCGAAACAGTTTTTTCATATCCTTTGGCATTCTTGAGATGACGCCACAACCGATGGAGAAAATAGACATTAAGTGTCTTCTTCAGCATAAGGTCCGGGCGATTCAGTTCAGAAATCCATGCATCCATTCTCCGATCCGGTCAAGTAGCAAAGTGATTAGAAAAATCCTGAGTGTATATTTCCTAAAGACTTGCTGATGGACCGTGGACGCCCTATGTTGGAACCATGGATCTTATCAAGGACTGGCTGAAACGCCAACTATCTAATCCACAGATAGTTCTGTTAGCATCATTATTGCTGACAGTATTCTTGACCATTTTCTTCTTCGGAGATTTCCTGGCGCCCATCCTCGCTTCGGTGGTGGTCGCCTATCTTTTGGACGGTATTATCATGCGGGTTCAGAAGCATGGCGTGCCCAGACTTGTCGCTGTTTGTGGGGTATTCGTGCTATTTCTACTGTCGGTATTCCTCTTGTTTTTCGTGGTGCTTCCCAGTTTGGTTTCCGAGCTGGACAAGTTTGTCCGGAACGATGTTCCGGGCATTGTGAAGGATGTCTCCAACAACATGCGCAGTACTTACCAAAGATACGAAGACTTTCGAAACCGCCGTCTGCCAGCCTTTTTCAACAACTCTCCGACGAGCCTCTCACAAACGAACGAAACCGACATTGCGTCGAACGATGTCAACACATCTCTTGCATCCACCAATGAACTGCACGGGCCACAACAGTTTTTCGACGATACGCGTTTCACCGGAGGTCTTATGCCTCCGGCCGATTCGACCTCAGATGGATCCAGTTATGAACGATTGACTCGAACCGTCGAACAGGAATTGACTGAAATCGGCAAACAGGCCATCACCCTGTCTATTTCATCTCTGAAAAATGTCGTCGTCTGGATGCTTTACCTGGTGTTGGTTCCCGTGCTGGTCTTTTTCATCCTCAAAGACAAGGAAGCAATTCTGAAATGGTTTTCAAAATTCCTGCCACATGATCGCACTCTGACCAGTCAGGTGTGGGAAGAAGTCAACATCCAGACCAGCAACTACGTGCGTGGAAAATTCTGGGAAGTCATCATCGTGTGGGGCGTCACCTACCTGACTCTGATGTTGTTTGGATTACGAGCCACTCTGTTGGTGTCACTGTTCGTCGGACTTTCCGTGTTGGTCCCTTATGTGGGAGCGACATTGATGTACATTCCTATTATTGTGATCGGATACTACCAGTTCGGCATGACCTCCACCTTCGTTTGGTTGCTCATTGCTTATTCCATTATTCAAGCTCTTGACGGCAATGTACTGGCTCCTGTGTTGCTTTCCGAAGCCACCAGCCTGCATCCAATCGCCATCATCGCAGCGATTCTGTTGTTTGGAGGACTTTGGGGATTCTGGGGCGTTTTCTTTGCCATCCCCTTGGCCACACTGGTTAATTCCATCATCAAGGCATGGCCCATTGATCCGGTAACAGGCGCAGCCAAGAAGACCTGAATGAGCCTGTGAGTGGCGCAAACAGGTTTTGGTAACACACCAAATTCACGCTATTTCCCAAATTACTTCTAAAGAATCGGGCAGACATGCCGATCAATGGAGTGCTGGAAGACATGATTTCAGCAGGATGAATGGCGGAGGTTCCCTGAACCTCTTTGACAAGGAAGTCATCTCTTTGGAGCTAAACTCAATGGAAGGAGTCATCGTGATCATCAACATACTACCCGAAGATCAGCCATGCAGTCACCCGCATCCGCCTGGTCCTGTCGCTGTTTCGAAATTACCACATCTGGACAGGCCTCCCGATTGAGACTTGGTAACGGCAGAATTCCTCCAAGTTTTAGATGAGGAAAATGGACCAACATGAAGCAGGCCTGATCGATAACGCCATACGAAATCACTGCACTGGCATGGCACCTCGATGGCACTTCCCCAACTTTGGCCTTCTGCCGCCCCCCCCAAACTAAAGCAAAACTGCATCATTGATTTGGAATGGAAATTTCAAACGAACAAAATCATATTGGACAGCCGGAAAACAGACCAAGATATCAGGACATCCACCCAACAAATCAAAAAGAAATC
>JAQCFT010000346.1 GCA_027619545.1 Verrucomicrobiota bacterium
GCAGGCAGTGGATGATGTCAGTCAATTGATTGTGAATCCGGGGCGACCCACACCGGTTCCCTTGAGCGCGGTGGCTCAAGTGCATGTCGGCGAGGGGCCCAGTGAGATCCGCCGTATCGATGGCAAACGGGTTGCGCTCGTTCAAGCCAACATCGGTGGGGGTTCGCTAGGGGCTGCCGTGGACGCCGCCAAGTCGACATTGAATACCCAGATGATCTGGCCGGATTACATGGACTTTCTCATCACCGGACAGAATCAGGAATGGGAACGCAGTCAGGCCAGTTTGTATCTGGCGTTGGGTTTAAGTCTGTTTCTAGTTTACGTGATCATGGCGTCACAATTCGAATCGTTGCTTCAGCCGTTTATCATCATGTTCACCATCCCGATGGCTTTTGTGGGCACGGTTATCGGATTGAAAGCATTAGGGATGAATCTTTCTGTGGTGGTGTTCCTTGGTTTGATCATGCTGGCGGGGATAGTGGTGAATAATGCCATCGTGTTGGTGGACTACACCAACACCTTGCGCGGGCGCGGCCTATCCTTGGAGGAATCAATTGTAACGGCCTGCCATGTGCGTTTGCGCCCCATCTTGATGACCACGGCCACCACGGTGCTAGGCCTGGTTCCCATGGCCTTGGGGCTGGGGGATGGTGCTGAAATTCGAACGCCGATGGCCGTTACGGTGATCTGTGGATTGTTGACATCCACCTTGTTGACCCTTTTGATTATTCCAACCATTTATTACCTGATGGGATTGGCCGGTGAACGGCTGTTTCACGCAACCGAACAATCATGATCTCGGACACAAACAATATGGTGGTCAAGATCGCCCGTTTTTCCATTCGGAGACGGATTACCATGTTCGTGATTTTTCTCACCATCATCGCGGTCGGGATGATCTCCGCCAACCGGCTTCCACTTGAAATGAATCCGAGAGGTTTGGAGGGACATTACATTTCGGTGAACGTGCGCTGGGATGTGGGTGTGCCTCCGGAAACGATGGACAAGATCGGGCTACCGCTTGAAGAGGAGCTCAGTACGGTGCGTGGTCTGGATGAAATGACCACCCATGGTTACAAGTGGGGTTCCCGTGTGGAAATGAAGTTCAAACAGGGCACCGACATGGACGTGGCCTATCGTGAAGTGCGGGATCGTACTGAACGTGCCCGCCCCCTCTTCCCGGAGGGCGTGGAGGAACCTTACATCTACAAACACGAACCCGGAGCCGAGCCGGTTGTCAGTTTTCGCATCAGTTATGATCCGGAATCGGATTACTACGATTTGATTTACAAATACGTCATCACCCCCATTCAGCGCATCATGGGGGTGGCGGATGTGGATTTCCGGATCTATCGACGTGAAATCAAGATCGAAGTCGACAAGGAACGGGCGGAAGCCTTTGGAATCAATATCCAGCAACTGGGGCGTGTCTTGCGGTCTGATAATTTCACTCTGGCGAGTGGTCATGTGATTGATGGAGGGAAGAAATACACCCTCAAATCCAGCAGTGAATTCAAGACACTGGATCAGATCCGCAACATTCCTTTACAACCGGGTGTGTTCTTGAAGGATATCGCATCCATTGTTTACGAACCACAGGAGGCGGAGCGTCTTTGGCGCTACAATTCGCAACCAGCCAACGGAATTTCTGTCAAGCGGGAAGGGGAAGCCAATACTGTGGAGGTGAGTCGTTTGGTCAAGGAGACGGTCGAAGAAATTCAGCAGAATCCCAAGTTAGAGGGATTCGATATGAGCATCTACGAGAACCAGGGGGAAGAAATCATGCAACGCCTGGACAACTTGATCGATAACGGGCAGGTGGGAGCTTTGCTTGCGGCGATGGTGTTGTTTTTCTTTTTACGTCAGTTTCGCCTGACCGTGATCATTGCCATGGCCATTCCCTTATGTCTGTTGATTGCTTTGGCAGCGATGCATTTTGTGGGACAGACCTTGAACAGCATGACCATCATGGGACTGGTAATTTGTGTTGGCTTGCTGGTCGACAACTCGGTGGTGATGGCTGAGAACATTCATCGCCATTACCAGGAAGGCATGTCCCGGATGGAAGCATGCATGCGCGGAGTGAGTGAAATCGGATTTGCCATCACCATCGCCACCTTGACGACCCTGATCGTATTCAGTTCCACCCTGGTGGTGGAAGGGGAGATGCGGTTTTATGCGAAGAACATGACCTTGCCGGTGATCGTGTCCATTGCCGCCTCATTGGGTACGGCGCTGATGTTCATTCCTCTGTGTGTTTATATCACGCTTCCCAAAGAACGACATCGAGGCACAAGGGATAAGAAGCATTTGTCGGCTTTGCTTGGAAATGTTTTTTACCGGATCTATCATGCCACCTTTGATCGTTTGAATCATGCCTACAACGCCGCGTTGAAGTTTTTTCTGACCCGGCGTCTGGATCTGGCGGTCATTTTGATCACTTTGCTTGCCGCTACGTTCACGGTGTCCAAATCGCTGAATTTCACCGATAAAAAATCCGAAGTGATGCGATATTTCCGCATCCGCGTGAATTTTCCAGACAAATACACGATGGATCAAAGGCTTGCCTATTTCCGGAAAGTGGAAGCCATTGCCGAGGAGAAAAAGGAGGCATACGGACTGAAGGCCCATGAGGTGCATTATGGGAAATGGTATGGCATGTTCGCCGGTTTTTTTGCGCCCGACCGGGTGAGTGATCTGACACGTGAGGAAGCGGTTTTCAAGTTGTTTGAAAGTTTCCCCGAGGAACCCGGAGTGAGCGTTCACTATCAGGGAAAACAGGGCGGAGAGAAGGGGGATAATCGAAAAGACAATCATTACATTCGATTGGTGGGGGATGACCCGGAACAGCTCAAGCAAGTTGCGGAAAGTTTGAAGCCTACGTTTGAAATGATTCCAGGAGTCGTTTCTCTGATGGCGGAGGATGTCGAGGAAAACGGTCCCAGCGAACTGGCATTGTTGGTGGATCGCAAGAAAGCCAGCTCACTCGGCGTCAATCCCAGTGTCTTGGCTGGTACCGTGGGAGCGGCGGTTCGAGGTGAAAACCTGCAGCGTTTCAATTACAAGGGTTTCCAGATCCCGATGCGATTGTTGTTCGAAGAGGAAGATCGGTCTGAATTGGCCGATCTGAACAATTTCCAGATTCCCACTGAGGACGGTCGAGTCAGCACGGTCGGAGCAGTTACACGATCAGCGTTCCTCGACAACGAAGATGATGCCATCACAAGGCGAAACAAGAAGGTCACCCACTGGTTTGGATTGAAACTCGAGCCCGGGCCAAACACATGGAAAACAAAGGGAGCGATCGAGCTTGCGAAGCAGGACATCAACCTTCCCGAAGGGGTGTCATTCGATGAAGATCCAAAAACATTCGACGATGAAGATCGTAAACAAGGTTCGATGATGTTGATCTTGTCGATTGTGTTTGTGTATATGCTGATGGCCTTTTTCTTTGAAAGCATGTTGATACCTCTATCCATCATTCTGACCATTCCTCTGGCGGCCATCGGAGCGGTGATCGCTTTGAAATGGTCCAATGTCTTCATCGACCAGATGGTTTATCTCGGAGCCATGTTTCTGGTGGGTATTGTGGTCAATAACGGCATTGTTCTTGTGGATTATGCCAACCGTCTTCGGCGCGAAGGGTTCCTTCGGTCGGAAGCGCTGCTCAAGGCTGCCCGAGATCGTTTTCGTCCGGTTATCATGACTGCCTTGACCACCATCAGCGGCATGATCCCGTTGACCTTTGGATCTTCCGTTGAAATGGGAGTCAACTTCAAGAGCTTTGGATTGGTCCTGATAGGAGGGATGACTTCCGCCACTTTGTTTACCCTGCTGGCCGTGCCGGTGTTTTACACCTTGATTGAAGATGCGCGGGATGGATTCAATCATATTGTCGCCAGCGTATTTGCTGCCGGTAAAAAGTGAGGTCCATCAAACAGTCAGAGGCAGGCTTCGCGAAGCTTTCCAGTCTTCAATCAATGCCATGACGGCCGGTATAAAGGTCAGCACCAGCACCGCCGAAACCAGTGTGCCTACCCCCAGGGCAATGGCCATGGGGACCAGAAACAGTGCTTGGATGCTGGTTTCGAAAATCATCGGTCCCAAGCCCAGGAATGTGGTCAGGGCGGTCAGTAAAATGGGGCGAAAACGTCTCTGTGCCGCCAATACGATGGCGTCAATGGGGGCGTTGCCCGCTTTCAGGAATTGATCCCGCGTCAGTTCCAGCACAAAAGCCCCGTTCACGACCATCCCGCAAAGTGCGATCATGCCAAAAACACTGAACACACTGAGATCAAATCCCATCACCACATGCCCCATCACTGCTCCGGCCAGACTCCAGGGAAGCATGAGTAGAACGACCAGGGCCTGCACATAACTTCGGAGCAGGGAAGCCATGATGGCATAAATGGCCAACAGAGAAGCCAGCAAACCCCAGGACAGATTGGTCATGGCCTCTCGTTGTTCCCGCTGTTCGCCTTCAAAGGAGTAGCGCAGTTGGGGGTACCGTTTGAGAATGCGGGGCAGTTCGGATTTGTCGAACGAACCGAGTACCTTGTTGCCTGTCGTGATGCCGGGAACGACATTGGCGGTGACATTGATGACCCGGGCTCCATCGACTCGGGTGATGCGCGCCGGAGCATCGGTCAGTTCGATTTTGGCGGCCTGTCTCAGGGGGATTTCTCCGCCGTTTGGGACTCGTATCAGCAGGTTTTCGAGTCCACTCAACGTTCTGCGTTCGTTCTCGGGGAACTTAACCATGACACGGAGTTCCTCCCGGTCCATGGGCTGTCTCAATGCCTCCGCGCCATAAAAGGCGTGGCGGATCTGGCGGCCCAGTTCCCGGGCGTTGATCCCAAGGCTTCTTCCTTCGGGGGTGATCTCGAAATTAAACTGAGGCATCTCGCGGCCAAAACCTTTTCGGACGTCTTCCACGCCGGGGTATTTCCCGATGGCCGCAGCCACCTCGGTGGCGGCCTGGCGCAGCACTTCGATTTCAGGATGTGAAATCTGGATGTCAATTTCAGCCGATCCTCCGGGACCGAACAGGTAATCAAAGAACACGGATTCCACGTCCGGCAGCACGGGGAATTCCTCGCGCCAGAGGCGGGCAA
>JAQCFT010000019.1 GCA_027619545.1 Verrucomicrobiota bacterium
TATGGGATTATCCCAAAAACTTCGCTAATTTTTTTTAATTTAATGAAATATCCGGGCTAGGGTTTTTGCTGGGTGTGAAGCGATCGGTGCATGGCTTGGCCTGCCAATGGTGAGGCCTTTTGAATTCGAATGTCCAGAGGATACGCGTCGGGGATTCACGCTGTCGCGGGATTCTACCTTGGGGGTCGGGCTAATGCATATTGACCGGATCAATGTCCACGGCGGTTAATACTCCTTCGGGCAACCGTGTTTCGGCAATGAGTTGGGCAAGCTTGGCGCTCAGTCGGGACATGCGGGCACATTTCATCATGATTTGGTAGCGAAAGAAGGTTTCCGCTCTTTCAAGCGGTGCGGGTGAAGGTCCGGCAACCGTGAGATCGGGCATGCTCTCTTTAAACTGCCCTATTAGCTGGGCAAGGTGCTGACCGCTTAGCTTAAGTTTTTCCTCGTTCTTGCCCCGCAGTGTGATCACCGCCAGTCGCATGGCAGGTGGATACAATGTCTCTTTCCTAAACTCGATTTCCTGCTCGTAAAATCCAAGATAATCATGACGTCGCGCATATTGAATGGCCGCATGGAAAGGGGTAAAGGACTGAACATAAACATCCCCTTCCACATCCCCTCTCCCTGCCCTGCCCGCCACCTGTGTCAGGAGTTGGAAGGTGCGTTCGCCCGCCCGGAAATCCGGCATGTGCAAACTTAGATCGGCATAGATGATCCCGACCAGGGTGACATTGGGGAAATGCAGCCCCTTGGCGATCATTTGTGTGCCGATGAGGATATCAACCTTGCCCAATCTGAAATCGGTGAGGATGCGTTTGTAATCTTCTTTTCGTTTAAGCGTATCCGAATCCATGCGCTCGATGCCTGCCTTGGGAAACAACACTTTCAACGTGTCTTCCACCTTCTCGGTGCCAATCCCGGCAAATCGAATCTCGTAACTTTTGCAGGTATCGACCGGACAACAAACGGGAGCCTTTTCATCATGACCACAAATGTGGCAGCGCAATTGTTGTTTTCGGCGGTGGTAAGTCAGGGAAATGCTGCAATTGGGGCACCCCGCCACAAAACCGCATTTGGGACACTGCATGGAGGAGGCATAGCCACGGCGATTTAGAAACAGCATCGTCTGCTCACGGTTATCCAGTCGCTGTTGAATCGATTCCTTGAGTTGTTGAGAAAGGATCGGAATGCCCTTGTTCTTTCTTCCTTCGCTTCTCATATCCACCACCCGCACCCAAGGCATGGTCTTGTTATCGGCGCGGGATGGCATTTCCAACAAATGATATTTTCCCTTTTGCGTATTATAATAGGTCTCCAGAGAAGGGGTGGCCGAACCCAGAACCACCACTGCCTGTTCCCTCTGCGCGCGCACCACGGCCACATCGCGGGCATGATAACGCGGGGCTTCTTCCTGTTTGTAGGAGTGCTCGTGTTCTTCGTCGACAATGATCAATCCCAAGGGCTCCACCGGCGCAAAGACCGCGCTGCGGGCACCGATTACGATGCGCGCCCGGCCTTCACGGATCTTGTGCCATTCATCATGTCGTTCGCCATCGGACAAATGACTGTGCAACACAGCCACCAGAGTTTTGTTTTTACCCGAAGAAAACCGGGCTTTGAATCGTTCAACCGTCTGAGGGGTCAGAGAGATTTCGGGAACGAGCACGATAGCTCCCTTCCCCTGGTCCATGGCATGATCAATGGCCTGGAGATAAACTTCGGTTTTGCCGCTTCCCGTTACACCATGCAGTAGAAAGACCGATGATGTCCTTTGATCCGGATCCGCATCCAAGGCCTGCTCGATGGCGTCCAATGAACGGCGTTGTTCCTGATTCAATTCGAGGGATTCAGTAGGTACGATGTGCTCGTCCGCGTAGGGATCGCGTTCAATCACTTCGTGCGTCATTCTGGCGACGCCGGCGTCTTCCAGTTTCTTGACGGTTGCCTTGGTCGACTGCGTCATTTTCAAGAACTCTTGAAGGGGCATTTCCTTCCACTCCTGAAGAATGGCTCGCAGTTCCTGCTGGCGCTTGGTCAACTTGATCTCGGAACCCACCGGTTCCACGGAACGGATGTGCAGCTGCTTTTTCCATCCCTCTTTCTCTTTGCGCACTGCCACTGGAAGGACGCTCTTCAACGCGGTCTCAATTGGACAGCAATAGTAAGCTGCCATCCAACGCGCCAGAGCCAGCACTTTGGGGGTCACCAGACTTCCTTTGCCGATGACATTCAGGATGGGTTTGAGTTTGTGGTGATCGGATTGATCGGGGAGTCCGGTGACCACGCCCATCAGTTTGCGTCCACCAAAAGGAACTTTCACCCGCGCGCCAATGTCCACCCGATCTTGAAACTCGGGAGGAACCAGGTAATCGAACTCCTTGCGGAGCGCGATTTCCAATGTGACGCGTGCGATCATGGGCCTATTACTCACGGAGAGGCACAGAGACGCAAAGGAAAAAGTGTTTGAGATATTTGCATTTTTACAGTCCTCGGAGGGTCGAGTTCCACCTCGATCCCATACTTCCTCCTTATCAATCTACATGACCAAATGACGTGGAATGTGGGTAGCCATCGGTTCGCGTGCGACCACAGCCTTTCCATTGCAACTTGATGGCAGTTCAATCAACTCAAGGTTTGAAGTGGGTTTCCCGATAAAATCGGGAGAGCTTGACCCTCCGGATCTACCAACACGGGCATTTCAGGAATGAGCGTTGCTTTTTGGTGATGATCTGGAATATTTAGCTCATCCAAGATCATGAAAAGTTTGAAAGTATTATCTCGTTTATCGGCATTTGTCGCATTGTGCACTCTACAAATGAACGTGTGGGGTCAGAATAATCCATGGCTGCACTTCGAAGGACAGGGTGGTCCGGGCAAGGGAAAACACATCGTTTTGATATCCGGAGACGAAGAATATCGCTCCGAAGAAACAAACCCCATGCTCGCGAAAATACTGAGCCAGCGCCACGGTTTCGACTGCACCGTTCTTTTCTCACAGGATCCTGAAAACAATTACATCGATCCGAACAACCAACAAAGCATGCCCGGCCTGGAAGCCTTGAAGGATGCGGACCTGGTGATCATCGGGACGCGCTTCCGCCGATTAAACGATGAGCAATATCAGATCATCGCCGACTACCTCAACTCCGGCAAACCTATCATGGGATTTCGCACGGCCACCCATGCTTTTACCGGTCCGGGACAAACAGGCGATTTCCGTTGGGGACAATTCGGGCTCAAGATACTGGGCGAAACATGGATCAGCCATCACGGTCATCACAAAGGACAGGGAACCCTTGCCATCGTCGAAGAGAAAAATGCCAAACACCCCGTGCTGAAAGGCGTTGGCAAAATCTTCGGACCCACGGACGTTTATGGCATTCGAAACCTGGATCCCGCGCAGTCTACTATTCTTCTCCGCGGCGCGGTGACGGCATCCTTGGACGAGGATTCAGCTCCGATTGATGGTGAAAAAAATAATCCCATGATGCCCCTGGCATGGATGCGCACCTACATCGCCCCGAATGGGACCAGTCAGGGCCATGCTTTCTGCACCACCCTGGGCGCTTCGGTGGATATGCTGGATAAAGATCTGCGACGCTTGTTCGTGAACGTCGCGTATCACCTCACAGGATTGAAAGTACGCAAAGCGGCGGATGTCACCTTTGTGGACGATTTCGCTCCGACCTTCTACGGATTTAACAACGAAGAAGGCTATTATAAAAAGCGCAACCTGAAGATCAGCGATTTCGAACTGGGCAGCAACGCCTCCACCGGGCTGGCCAATCCAAAATCAGCTCCCGCATGGCGCCCCGTGCTGCCCTATTGAAAATATCGATCACCCACTCTTCCAGCTCGGGAGAATCTTTGGCTGTCAATCGATGCCATAAGATTCTCCCGCTTGTTTTTTCCGAGCCCTATTGAGACCGAATCTCAAAAAAGAATTGACGTTGTCTGTGTTTTGATTGAGACTCAGTCTCATTAGCGGGAAGGTTGGCAGAATCTCCTTTCAAAAAGAATCATCAAAAACAGCTGAAAATTCATGTCGTATCATCGTATCGTATCGATTCGTCTTGTTGCCGTGCTGCTTGCTATCGGCTCATTAGCTCAACTAGCGACCGCTCAGGATTCCGCCAAAAAAAGTTCGGTGGATGACCGGATTCAAAAACTGGAGCAGACCTTGGAAGCCGTCCTGACAGAACTTCAGGAGCTGAAATCAGAGCGAAACAAACTGGCTGAAGAAGCGAAGCAACAACGAGAACAGACCGAGGCGCTGGAAGAACAACAACAAGCCATGCTGGAAGAAATGGCCGCCCAGGAAGAAGCCCTCGCATCGGCTCCGTCTTCGGGGCCGGCCATCACCTTGACGGGAAACAACATTGCCAATCCCATCGCCCCACCCCAACGTCCCGGCCTCACTCGAAACACTTTACCAGCCGGATTGATGCTGGGCGCATATGGGGAACATCATTTCAATTTCACCGAAGGAGCGGGAGGGGATCAATCCGATATTCACCGGTTCGTGGGTTTCATGGGGTATCAGTTTGCCGACTGGGTTTTCCTGAACACGGAAACGGAAATTGAACACGCCTTTGTCAATGATGGTGACGGTGAGATTTCGCTGGAACAATTCTTCTTTGATTTCAGCATTGCCAATCCTGTCAATATCCGTGTCGGACGCACCTTGCATCCAGCTGGCATCGTCAACCGCTATCATGAACCCACCACCTTCAACGGGACCGAACGCCCAACCTATTCGCAGCGTATCTTGCCTAGCACCTGGTCCATTGACGGTATCGGTGTATGGGGACGTGTCACCGACTGGTTGAGCTACGAAAGTTATGTGCATGCGGGACTGGATGGATCAGGGTTCAGTGGTGCTTCCGGTCTTCGTGGCGGTCGCATGAAAGAACGTCCCAGTTTGAATGACGTCGGCATCAGTTCTCGTATTGATTTTTATCCGCTCATCGCGGCGGAGTCGGATACGGAATGGAAATGGCGCAGTGGTTTTTCCTATTCCAACATCGGTGTTGAAAACGGCGATCAGGGTCGAAACGCAGGACGTCCCACTGAAAACGTTGGAATTTGGGCCGCCGATACTCAGTTTAGCTGGCGTAAATGGGATTTCAGAACAGAAGCAGCTTATGTGGATAATCCGGCTGCAATGAATCCTATGGTGGGTGCTGGCACTTCGGATGAGTTATTCGGTGCTTATGTGGAATTGGGTTACCACTTCTGGCCGGATTCCTGGAAAACCGGCAAACTTGAGAACTCCGATGCCGTGGCGTTTGTTCGCTATGAATACATCGATCCTCAGTCCGGGAAAACATTGGCGGGTCCCGCCAACCGCAATCTGTCCCTGCGTGAAACGACTTTGGGTATCGGATTCTACCCCATGCCGCGCGTGGTCCTAAAAGCAGATTATACCTTTGTGGAATCACTGGCGGCCGACCTCGCGGACCGTGTTGCTTTGGGGGTTGGTTACGCCTTTTAGAAGATCAAGAAACCGCTGGCCAAAGGATGGCTCCTCAACATATCACAACCCATCACGCTATGAATCTCGTCCGTATCATTTCAAAGTCCATCTGGGCACTTGCGATAGGCAGTCTGTGGCTGAGTCCTCTGGTTGCCGAGGAATACATGACGGAGAATCAGGCGCTGAAACTGGCGTTCCCGAAAGCCGATGAGTTTGATCTTCACCGCATGATAGCCACCAAGACGCAGCGCGACGATCTCGCGGAGCGTCTTGGAGTTCGTTTACCCAGTCGTTTCTTCAAATACTACCGATGCAAGCAGGGTGGCAAACTCATCGGACGAGCTATCGTCGATGAAGCCCCCGGCAAATACCATCCCTTCGGATATCTCCTCGCAGTCGATCCCGCCCACAAGGTGCGCTCCGTGGAAATATTGAACTACCACGAAAAATACGGGTTCGAAGTCAAACAAGATTCCTTCAAGGATCAATTCAAAGGGCACTCCCCCACAGACAGCAAACACCTGGAGCGCGACATTCGGATCATCGCCGGCGCAACAATCTCCTGCCAATCATTGATTGAATCCATCAAGCGTCAGTTGATTTATCTCGAAGTCATGACCGAAGCGAAGGATACAAAGCAATCCGGTTTGATGCCTACACCTTCCGGCAATCTTCCTGGACCAATTCGCGAGACAACATCCGAGGAAAAGATGGTCCACCGCAACCGGGGCCGTTTGCTGATGGGAACCTTTCTCGAAATCCAAGCCTTTGGTCCATCCGAAGCCAGCATGGACCATGCGATGAACCTGGCGTTCGAGGAAGTGGCCCGGATCGAACAACTACTCAGCACCTACAGGCCCGACTCGATCATTTCAAAACTCAACCAGCATGGGGCCGAAAAACCGGTTTCATTGAATCGAGAAGTATTCGACCTTCTGGAACGCAGCAAAGAAATCACATCCCAAACCAAAGGAGCTTTCGATATCACCGTCGGCCCCATTGTCCAATTGTGGCGCCATGCCAAGGAAGGTATCCCGGATGTAACTGCCATTGAACAATCCACCAAGAATGTCGGCATGCATCACGTACAACTGGACGAGAAAAGCCTGACAGCCTGGTTCGACACAAAAGGTGTCCAAGTGGATCTGGGTGGCATTGGAAAAGGCTACGCCATGGACCGTGCGGCTGAAATTCTGAAACAGCAAGGCATCCAACGTGCCATGCTTTCATTTGGCGGGCACATTCTGGCACTCGATCCACCACCTGGAAAAAGCGGGTGGAACATTTGGATCCGTGACCCGGACCAGGAAGACGCATTCATCCATGAAATGGATATCCAGAATGCTTCCGTGGCCACCACGGCAAACGACCAGCGGGGTTATTGGATCAACGGCAAACGCTATTCACACATCATCCACCCCGCTACAGGACTCCCGGTTGAAGGCAAAGCTTCTGTCACCGTCATCACGAAAAAAGCGGAAGAAGGCGACGCCCTATCAACGGCCTTGTTTGCATCGAAAGAAGGGCACATGGAAAACTTGCATTTCCCAACAGCGCTCTCACTGGGGTCAGGGAGCATCCTCTACAGTCAATTCCATTGATCACATCCGATCGTAACAACCGCCCTCTGGAGTACTCCAGGTATCAAGCGTTGATTGGATCGTTTCTTTGGGATGTTCCCTTGCGTCGTGAGCAGCAGAGGATGAATGCATCAAGGATCCGCATCGAGATCCACGCAGTTGCGGGACAAGCTGACACATTTTAACTCTACTCGGGGCGTACTTCGTCTTCAACGAGAGCTTCGCCGGCGACAATATCTGCCGCGATGGTCCTTCCGTGGGCGGGACCGGTGACTTTGACTTCTCCGACTTTCTGGTTTTTCCGGTAGATGAAGAGTCGCTGGTCAACCTGAGGCATGGGGTGCAGGGGAAAATCGAGGATGACAAATCGCAACGCCGTGTGAACCGATGCCACCTGGCCGATAGGGGCGTTGACCACCGGGATGATGGTGGTTTTGGATTGGTAGGTTTTTCCAGATGCGGATTTAGTGTTGCCCAATGCGCCGTCGTTGCCTGTCCAAACCGGGTCATGTTCCATTCCGGGAGGAGTGGACAAAGCCTGTTTCTTACAAGCACTCAAACCCATGATGAGTAGGGTAAAAAGGACCAAATAACGCATGGGAGCAATAAACGCGCGCAACCATCAAAAGTCAAGTCGTGGTCGAGGTCGTTCATTGCATCGGGCTGGTGTTGTGGTTTAGGATCCCGATGGTTCGTCGGCAGTTGCCATTCGAACTTTCTGATAGAATATGAAACAAGCCATTCCATCCAGAACCATCCCCTGCGCCTTGACCGTGGCAGGTTCCGACAGTGGCGGGGGAGCAGGGATTCAAACGGATCTCAAGACCTTTGCCGTTTTGAAGGTTCATGGCACGAGTGTGCTGACATGTATTACAGCACAAAACCCGAAGGAGGTGAAAGCGATTCAACCTGTCTCATCCCGTGTGGTTTTTTCGCAGTTTCAGGCTTTGAACAATGGATTAAAGCCAGTAGCGGTGAAATCGGGCATGTTGTTCTCAAAATCCATCGTGCAATCCGTCCTTCGTGGCCTTGAGCTGTTGAAGCCACGTTGGTATGTCTTGGATCCGGTGATGATTGCCACCAGTGGTGCTCAGTTGCTCCAGGGCAGCTGCATTGAGGTCATCCAAAATCGATTGATCCCCATGGCAAGTCTTGTCACGCCCAATATCGCGGAAGCAGAGGTGTTACTGGGACGGACCATTCGGGGTTCCGCTCAAGCTAAAGCATCCGTTCGCCAACTGGTGGATCGATATGAAGTCCCATTTTTGCTCAAGGGCGGTCATCTCCCCTCGCGCGGGAAGGTGATCGACTATTTTTGTGATGGTCATACATTAAACGCCATGGAATCGGCCTACATCAAGGGCAAAGACACGCACGGCACCGGATGCACCTATTCGGCGGCCATCACTGCTCATCTTGCAATGGGTGCTTCACTGGAGTCGGCGGTTGTTAAAGGAAAGTCCTTCATTGCCGAAGCCATTGAACAATCCTACCGAACTGGTGCTCATCAAGCTCTGAATGTTTGGAAAGGAGCAACTACATGAGAACCGTTTATCTCGATTATAACGCCACCACACCTCTCGACGAGGGGGTTTGGGAAACCATGGTTCCCCATATGCGGAATCATTATGGCAACCCATCCAGCATCCATCGGGTGGGTCGGGATGCCAAAGCGCATCTGGATGATGCGAGGTATGATCTTTCCGAGTTGTGGCAATGCAAACCCAGCGAAATCGTGTTCACCAGCGGGGGTACGGAAAGCAACAATCTGGCCATCTTTGGAACGGCGCGACTGCTCAAATCGAAGGGTCGACATCTCGTTTGCAGCGCCGTCGAACATCATGCTGTGTTGCATTGCTTTGAGTACCTGTCCGAAAAGGAGGGGTTTGATCTTACCATCCTGCCCGTTGACGGCGAAGGTCGAGTCGACCCAAATTCCGTCGAGGAAGCCATTCGAGAGGATACACAATTGGTTTCGGTGATGGCCGCCAACAATGAAATCGGGACAATTCAACCCATCGCGGAAATCGGCGCCATCTGTCGTGAACGCGGCGTGCTTTTTCACACGGATGCCGTGCAATGGTTTGGCAAAGAACCGGTAGAATCCATCCATCAGTTCAATGCGGACCTGGTTTCGGTATGTGCCCATAAATTGCACGGTCCCAAAGGTTCGGGTGCGTTGTTCATTCGTTCTCCCCTGTTGCCGGATAAAATCCTTTTTGGAGGTGCTCATGAGAACGAACGCCGTGCTGGAACGGAAAATCTTGCGGCCATTGTAGGACTGGTCGAAGCCTTGAAACGGTTTTCCAATCCACCGGTTTTTAGTCAGCAAACCATCCGCGAAGCAAATCAATGCCTGCGGGAATGCCTGCTTACGGTTCCGGAAGTAGACATCCTGACCCCCCAAACGGGCAGTCTTCAAAATACGCTTTCATTTACGGTTAACGGTTGCGACAGCATCGGTTTGCTGGCAGGATTGGATTTGGAAGGCATTTGTGCTTCGAGTGGTTCGGCCTGCTCAGTGGGGTCTTTGGAACCCTCCCACGTCGTTCTGGCAATGGGAATTAGCCGCGACAAAGCCAACGCTTTGGTGCGCTTATCGTTAGGTAAAGAGAACACTCAGGAAGATATGATTTACGCAAATGAGATGATTCCACGTGTGCTCAAGCGGTGCCTGATTGTGAAATGATGGCCCAACAAGCTGTGAATAACTTTGTGAATAGTGTGCATAACCTCAACAAGTGGGTCTAACCCGCTGGATATCACTTTGTTGTTCACATGGCAGATTCGTTGTAAGTCCTTGAGCCAGCCTTGACACCGCCACTTGTTTGGCTTATTCACAGGGCTTAATTTTAATACATTTTGTCTCTCTTTGAGAAATAATAGACATCCATAGCGCATGAATATCACCATCGCCAAAGAAGAATTGGTTCGCGGACTGCAATCTGTGCAGAACGTGGTCAATCCGCGCACCACCCTCCCCGTCCTCTCTAACGTCCTGCTGGTCGCAGAAGAGGGCAAATTGATCCTTACAGCGACCGATCTGGATGTCACGGTCTCCTGCACCGTCACAGCCGACGTTCAAGAGGAAGGCAAGGTAACTCTTCCCGCCAAAAAAATGGTGGGAATCGTCCGTGAACTTTCCACGCCTGAAATTGAACTTCAGGTCGACGAGAAGAATGTGTGCAGCATCCATGCCGGAGCTTCTTTCTTCAAAATTGTTGGTCTGGGAGCCAATGAGTTCCCTCCCCTGGCCAAGTTCGAGGAGAAAAACAAGGTGTCCATTTCCCAGGAACGGCTCAGGGGCATGCTTAGGAAGACTTCTTATGCAGTTTCCACCGAGGAATCTCGTTATGTTCTCAACGGTATCTTTTTAAGCATCAAAGAATTCAAGCTGACCATGGTTGCCACGGACGGACGGCGTCTGGCATTGGTGGAAGAAGAGCTCGAGGAAACACCCGATGTGCAGGTACAGTTCATTGTTCCAACCAAGGCCATCAACGAACTCAATCGCTTGCTGGGGGATGAGGGAACTGTGGAGGTGCAGTTTCAGGACAATCAGGCATCGTTTTTTCTTTCGGGCGAAGGTGAGAATTCAGCACTGATGATCACAAAGCTCATTGAAGGCAATTATCCGAACTACTCGCAGGTCATTCCCAAGAAGTGCAGTGAACGGGTTCCTTTGGTCCGCGAAGAGCTCCTGCAGGCCCTCAGGCGCGCGGAAATCATGACCAGTGACAAAGCGCACTCCGTCAAATTCGCTTTTACCCAAAACAACCTCCAAATTACTGCGAACACCCCTGATGTGGGCGAGGCCAGGGAAAATATTGCCATCAACTATTCCGGCGAGGATATCACCGTGTCCTTCAACCCGCTTTACATGATGGATCCCCTGAAAGTGCTCGAAGACGATGAGGTCTTCCTGGAAATGTCCGACGAGCTGAGTCCCGGCGTGATCAAGGTCCAGACGCCTTTCATCTACGTCATCATGCCCATGCGGACCAATACCGTTTCTTAAGGTTCACGATCAAAGCAACTTAACCTGACTCATAGTCACCCGGATCTTCGATCCAGTTGGTATCAAAAAGCCATTGCCATGATTGAAACCGTCAAAACCATCGCATCAGAAGCCGGAGAAAAGATCTTATCCTTTTACGGACAACCGATTCCGGTTGAGAAAAAGTCGGATGACAGCCCTTTGACCAAGGCTGATCTGGCGGCGCATCACGCCATTGTCGCGGGATTAAAAGACCTCGACAACACCATTCCAGTTTTGTCAGAGGAAGCTAAAGAGATTCCTTTTGAGGAAAGGCGAAGTTGGGATCGGTTTTGGGTGGTGGATCCGATGGACGGCACCAAGGAATTCATCAAGCAGACCGGCGAGTTTACCGTCAATATAGCCTTGGTCCAAGGCGGTATATCTTCGCTGGGTGTGGTTTACGTTCCGGCAAAGAACCTGTTTTATTGGGCTGAGAAAGGAAAAGGAGCATTCAAACAAGTCAAGGAGGAAGCTTCTCTTGCCATCAAAGTGAGGAAAGCAGACCCTGAAGCTCTCTCCATTGTGGCCAGTCGGGATCATGCTGGTCCCATGGTTCAGGAACTTCTGGAGCGATACCCCACGGCACAGACCCAGAGCATGGGCAGTTCCTTGAAATTTTGTTTAGTGGCCGAGGGTAAAGCCGATGTCTATTTGCGAGACGTGCCGACCATGGAATGGGACACAGCAGCGGCTCAATGTATTGTGGAAGAATCCGGTGGTGTCGTGAAGGATATCGATGGCAGTGTGCTTCTCTACAACAAAGAGGTGTTGAGAAATCCCTCCATTATCACCTTGGGAGATCCGTTGTTTGCGTGGAAATAAGGACCGCGGCAAGCGGAAACATCCTTCAACCAGACAAACTTGAACGCACATACGAAAGCCCGTAGTTGATTAACGTCACATTGCGGTGACGGAGCAACCCACCGTTAGCTCGATGGTCGGTCTTTCAATGTCGTGCAGATATGTCCAGATCTTGGGATTCTTCACTCACCGCGGTCAAACAGAGGGTATGATGCTCAAAACCTCCCGCTTATTGCACGTATTTTATGGCATAATTCATGCCAAAGCGAAGTAGTTGAAAAGGGTATTCTGGAAAACCAAGGAAAAATCGAGAAACAACCAACGACACATTGCCTGCTTTATGTTCCTACGCATCGTTTTCTTTGAATCATCCCTCTTGTTGGTCGCATGGGTATTGGGTTGGTTGCTGGGCGTTCCTTTGTTCGACGCTCATACTTGGAATTGGAAAGGGCTTGCTATCGGACTCTCCTCAACCTTGCCACTCATCTCCATGTTTTTCTGGTTGCTCCAATCCCAATGGGAACCTTGCCAAAACATTCGGCGGATCATGGATGTGGTCATACGACCCATGTTTCAGGAGTTTACCATCCTGCAGTTGCTCATCATCTCTCTTGTTGCAGGCATCAGCGAAGAAATCCTGTTTCGAGGTGTCATTCAAGGTGGAGCTCAAACCTCCATGGGCGCACCGGCCGCCATCGTTTTATCGGCCGTCCTCTTTGGAGCATGCCATGCCCTTACTCCATTCTACTTTGTTCTGGCAACCTTCATGGGTGTCTACATGAGCGTGGTCTGGATGGCGACCGGACAATTATTGGCACCGATCATCACCCATGCTGTTTACGATTTTCTCGTTTTGGTCTGGTATCTCCATTATTCAAATCAAAGAAAGGTGTCTGCTCTTCGCAAAGATGGGTAACCTCATCCAGACCAAGGGGTCATGTTTCGCGAGATACCGATTCCAATTCCGATCTACCGAGCCAGTAACACGCCAATGGCGCAGGGATTTTCAGGAACCGAGCCTTGGCTGTTTTGTGTTGGACGTCCATCACTTGAAAATCAGGCAGCTCTCGGGTGATCACATAGCCTTTCTCTGTGTTTTGTTGGGCGCAAAATTCAATCAATCCCTTCAATTCCTGGATACCGGTATGTTTGGGTGTCCGATATTTTACTTCAAAGGGAACCAATCTATCCCCTAGATCAGCAATGATATCCACCTCCTTGTCCCTTTTACCTCGCCAATAAGAAAACCCGATGCTTCGAGCGTAGTAACGAGTGAAGAGGTGCTTGAAAAACGCTGTCTCGACCGCTCGACCAAGGGCATTCGAATCTTCCAACATTTCTTTTCCCTTCAACAACACGCCCGGCGCAATGGCAGCATCCGCCAGATAAACTTTTGGAGACGCTTTCAACACCTGCTTGCCATATCCAAGTGGCAGTAATCGATGAATCAGATGTGTGTTTTCCAGTAGTTCGATGAAGTTTCCTACTGTAGGTCGTTTTAGCTGAAGGCTGGAACACAAATCCTGTAAATTGAGCAATCCACCATCATGCAGACAAAGATAGAGGAACACCTGTTCCAACTCCACGACACGACGAACGCCGAATAACGCCGTCATATCCCGCTTGAGTACTTTATCCACGATGTCCTCACGCAGAAGTTTTTGTGCGAGAGAAATGCTTTCCATCTGAGCCGTCTGCGGAAAACCGCCTCGCAACAAATATTCGTGGAATAAGCCGACGAGTGGACGGCCCACTTCGCCCCATTTTACAAACTCATTTGCATCCCACGAAAACAGTTCCAAAAACGAATGGATGGCGGGTAAGGGAGGAATCGGCGTTTTGCGAATTTGCAGGTATTCAAAAAACGACAAAGTTGCCAGTCGAATGGTCTGCCATCGACCCACTCCTGATTCCTGTCCCTCTGTGACCAACGGTGTGGCGGATCCGGTTACGGCAATGCGACGACGCTTTACAAAATCAACTTGATGCTTCAACCAAGTCTGCCAGCCTTTCACCAACTGAATTTCATCGAGAAAAAGATACTCTGGTCCTTCGCGAGCGGGTTCAAATTCCCGCCATAGATCCAACAGGTCATCCAGCCCGATGAGTTTCAAAAGAGGGTGGTCAAAGGTCACATAAAGGATGTTTGTCGGAGCAACCCCTTGATCTAACAAGACGTCTATTGCCTGGAGGTAAAGTGTCGTCTTGCCCACCTGCCGTGCTCCGCTCAGAAGGAGAGCACGACCAGCGGGAGGATTCTGCGCCCAAGCCGAAATCTCCCTGAACGCGGCCCTTTTCCATGTCGGCATGTCCGGAAAACGACCGCCTCTCCACCAAGGATTAAACTGACGAAGCACCGCAAAAAGCTCTGTTTTTGGAACAACCACTTAGAAAAACATAAATAAAATACCATTTAATGCAAGTATACATTACATAAAAGACATCATTTGTGATTTTCTCTTTTCTTTGTTCCAGTTCCGGTTTTGGTGTCAGTCCTGACTATTGACGCAATTCAATCTCGCAATTCAGGTGACAGATGGCTAAATAGGTCCCTTGCATTATTTCGATCACAACGCCACCGCCCCCATGAATGTGGTTGCCCGGGACGCTTGGCTGGAGGCTGTTGAGCAGTTTCCAGGTAATCCTTCCAGTTTGCACCGTATCGGTGCACGTGCAGACAAGGCATTGGAGGATGCCCGTCAGGTGATGGGCGATCTGCTTGGTTGTTCACCTCTGGATGTGGTGTGGACCAGTGGTGCCACCGAGTCCAACAACACCATCTGGTATCACCTGTCTCAAACTTTGCCGGAGGATGCCACGGTTTGGGTGGCCTCCATCGAACATCCCTGTTGCCTGGAGAGTGCGAGATACTGGATGGGAAACCGCATTGTCTGGATTCCTGTGAACGAACAGGGTGTGGTTGAATCAAGTTGGCTCGATTCGCAAATTCAAAACGGCAGACCTCATTTGGTTTGTGTCATGGCGGCCAACAATGAAACCGGATGCCTTCAACCCTGGGAATCCGTTCGTCAATGGTGTGCCGGGCAAAAAGTTGCTTTTTTCTGCGACGCGGCACAGTGGGTCGGTCGTTTGCCGATGCGTGGCCTTGGAAAATGTGATTGGGTGTCTGGTTGCGCCCATAAATTTGGAGGACCCAAAGGAATTGGATTTCTCAAATGCCCTTCCGCCGGAAAACTGCAATCCTTGTTACGGGGAGGTCCCCAGGAGATGCAGCGGCGTGCCGGAACGGAAAACGTGGCAGGAGCGATCGCCATGGTGACGGCTTTGAAAGCTCGTGAAGAGGAACTGACCATCGAAAAGCTATCAGAGCTGAAGAATGTTCAAGTAACCTTCGAATCCTGGTTGCGAACCGAAATGCCTGATGTCCGGGTGTTGGGTGATGAAGTTCCCAGGCTCTGGAATACGACAACGGTGGTCATGCCTGATACGGATTGTCGCATGCGTTGGGTGGTCAAGCTGGACAAAATGGGTTTTGCCGTTTCCTCGGGTTCGGCATGTGCCAGCGGAAAGGAGCAGACTTCTCACGTAATGGAGGCCATGGGCGTAACGGGTGCAGCTGCTTCAAGAGTGTTGCGGTTCAGTTCCGGTATGAAGACGTCCCTCGAAGACTGGCGAGCTTTGCTCGATGCGGTCAAACAGATCCAATCCATATCGGATGAAGCTAAAGTCTGAAGATGTGTGGATCCAGAAAGGTAGATCGAAGCATGAAGTGGTTATGGACCATTTTGGTTTTGCTGGCAATGCAGGTTGGAGCAGAGGAGATCACTGATTCCGCTTCAGCGTTGCATCGTGCTCTGGGTGATGAACCCTTGCGGGATCATGTGCGGAAGCTGGACCATTTACAGTCACGCACCCGGTTCCTGGAGCAGTGGAATGTATGGATGGTGGAGTTCTTCGTGGAAGATGAACGGATCGGCATGTTGACGCTGAATCGTGAAGGAGAAGTTTTGGAACGTGCCTTGAATCGGTCGGATGAAGAAGAGGTTGTGCATCGCGTCGATGAACTCCGGCAGGAATTGGCCCATGCAAAACGTATCGGAAATGAGGCCGAGGTTCGGGAGATTCAGGAACTGCTCAAACGTCTGGAGCGATCCCATCCTTTCGCCGGGCAGGAGGTGGATTTGGAACAGGTGCTTGCGATGGTTCACGGATTGGGTGGTTATGGCATGGGGTTGATTCGTTGGGCGCCGGTTGAGGGAGTTTCTGGTATCCAGGTGATGGTGGAACGTGAGGAGGATGGACGGTGGGTTCGGATCGAATCGCTTCCTCTGCGTCAAGGACGATGGATCGACCACGATGTTCGGGTGGGTGAAACCGTTCGTTACCGCATTGGATTGATGGCGCCCGAGCGAGCATTCAGCACAAAACGCATCATTGAGATCGTTCCCAGGCAGTTGGATGATTCGAAGATGCCAGTCTATACCGTTCAAATCCCGAAAGAAGGATTGGAGCGCATGCTGGCGGATGTCACGGAGGACATTGAGATGGATGGCACGTTCATGCTGAACAAACAGCGATGGCCCATGGAGGTACGACTACGCGGAGCCAGCACCCGGCATGCGGTTAAAAAGAGTTATCGCATTCAGTTCAAAGAAGGATCTCCCTTTTCAACCGATGTCATCTATCTGAAAGCTGAACCCATGGACCACACGCTTCAGCAGGAAAAACTCTCCTGTGATTTGTTCCTCCAAAACGGGCTGCATTGTTCGGAAGCCAGGTATGTGAATCTGGTTATCAACGGTCAATACCAGGGCGTTTACCTGGACATCGAACCTATTCGCTCGCCATTCAAAAAGCATCCCGGCCTGGATCCGGATGGTGTGCTGATCCGTGCTTCCACCTTTGGTTCTGCCGACCAAAAACCTTTGGGTGATTTACGCGGTAAGGGGGATGGATTGAAGCAATTGGAAACGTTTTTGAAAGAGGCTCAAAGCGTATCCAATGCCGACTTCAGCGCTTGGGTAAAGGAAAATATGGATTGGCCTCGTGTGCGTGATTATCTCGCGATGCAGGTCCTTTGTCATCGTTCGGAAATTGAAGCCAATGATTACTTCTTTTATCAGGATCCGGGCACCTTGAAGTGGTCCTTTATTCCATGGGATCACAACAACGGAAACTTTGCCGTGGCCGCTTTCGAGAACCGGGTGTTGGAACCACGCATTCCGGTCTTTCCACAGACCATTCAGGATATCGGATGGCAACCGAATTATGCCTACCTGATCCATTCACGCATTTTTCGTCAGCTCGATCTGCGGTTGGATTACTTGAACCGGCTGCGTGAATGGACGAGGAAATGGTTGCTGGAAGGAAAGATTGAGGGGCTGATTGAAGCCAATCATCAGCAAATACTGGAAGCGTATCCAGTGGATCCACACCGCACGCCGTACCATGAAAAAGATCCGTTTCTGAGTGCTGCCGATGATCTGAAAACATTTGCCAAGCAACACGGACGCCGTTTGATGGAGTTGATTGATCATGCACTGGATGAACCCAGGCAAGTTGAAGTGGATTTTATCCAAAGGGATGGCGATGGTTGTCGGTTGAGATTGAAAAACGTCGGTCAGGAACCGCTGTCACTCCAGAACCTTCGTTTTGTATTCAAGCCTGGCGAAAAGATCGTACGTCCCGCATGGCGAAAAACAGGTTCGCTTACGAACGGTCAGACCATCGAAATTGCATTCGAAGAAGGTTTCCGCACCGGAGGTTTGTTTTGCGTTTTGCCGGTTCGTGGTGCGGATGATCGGGAACGAGAGATCCCAATGGATTTTTGTGTTATCCCGCCGATGGATTGATCACACGTGAGTTACAAGGCGATTGGGTCGCCCCTTCAGGTCTCGGTGTAAGGTGAAATTGGATACCCAGGGCGATGCCCTGGGCTGGATTAGGGTGCACCTTTGATGCGTTGGAATGGAATCCTGTTGGGATAATTGATGATGCACGTTTTTTCACCTTTTTCCTTTTTGAATAATTAATCGAGTATTCGCTCGAACCACGCCCCAACGGGGCATTCTACATCAGCCCGGGGCATCGCTCTGAGAATTGTCGTTTCCAATCATTTCAAAGCCCTGTAGGGGCGTTCCAGGAAATGCCACAGTCTCGTGCAAAAAATTAAGGGCTTCATTCCACCGTATTCACCATTGAAACAAGGCTTCACTCCGGTAAAATATCCACATGATTTACGATGCATCCATGGATGCTTTGATGGAGAAGGTGTGGGAAGGTCGGCGCGTTTCTGCTGATGATGCGCGTAGATTGTATACATTACCGTTGGAAGAGCTGGGTGCGTTGGCTCATCGCCGGCGTCTGTTGGCCAAGGAAAAGGCTTATGAAGGGCGTGGTAATGACATCATCACCTACAATGTCGACCGCAATATCAACTATACTAACATCTGCAATGTGTATTGCAAGTTCTGTGCGTTTTACCGGACGGAAAAGGATGTTGATTCCTATGTGATCACCAAGGATGAACTCGATCAGAAGATCGAGGAAACGGTGGCCCTGGGTGGGACGCAGATCCTGATGCAGGGAGGGCATCATCCTTCGTTGGATTTGGATTGGTATTTGGACACGCTTTCCCACATCAAATCGAAGTTCCCTCAGGTCAACATCCACGCTTTCAGTCCGAGTGAGTTCATTCATTTCCAAAAGCTATTTGATCTTCCGATGGAGGATTTGCTGAAGCAGTTCAAGGAGGCGGGACTTGGTTCGATACCCGGAGGTGGAGGAGAAATTCTGGTGGATCGTGTACGCAACCGAATTGCTCCGCTCAAGGCGACGAGTGATGAATGGATGGGTGTGATGGATGCCGCCCATCGTATCGGGTTAAACTCCTCGGCGACCATGATGTTTGGACACGTAGAGACATTGGATGACCGTATTGAGCACCTTGAACGCGTTCGATCCCAGCAGGAAGCCACAGGAGGATTCACCGCGTTCATTGCCTGGACCTTTCAGTCGGAAAACACCAAATTGAAGGCAGAGACAGTCGGGGCTCATGAATACCTCAGGATGCAGGCGCTGAGCCGCATCTATCTTGACAATGTCGAAAACATCCAGAGTTCCTGGGTCACGCAAGGGCTCGAAGTGGGTCAGGTGGCCTTGACCTATGGTGCCAACGATCTTGGCAGCATCATGATCGAGGAAAACGTCGTCAGCCAGGCCGGGACAACGTTCCAGATGACCGTTGCCGACATGCACCGACTGATCCGTGATCTTGGATTTGAACCAAGGCAGCGGGATAATTGGTATCGATTGGTTGAGTCAGCGGGTTAAATCTTGTCCAGCATGCGTTACTGAACATTCGGTGGACCTGGAACCGAGGCTATCGTTTCTTGTCTTGTGACACATGCTGGTCAAGGCGAAACGACCACTGGGCCGTAATATCTCATTCTAGCGGAGGCCAATCTTCAGTTGATAGAATCAGAAAGGACCATTGAAGAGGCCTTGATGGACAAGGGGTATTACAGCAACGCATTATTGGAACGGCCCCCAAGAAGAGTTTTTAACGGCGGAGTTGGGATGAGCGAAAAAGTGTGTTGTCAAATGCCTGGAATAGTTAGGACTGACCCCTGAAATTGATAATCGGTATTGATGTTGCTTGAGGATGTGGTAGGGTGGTGGGCTCATTATGACGTTGACTGAAAAAATTCTGGCTCGAGCCGCAGGGAAGGCTCAGGTCCAAGCTGGTGACAATGTTTGGGTCAAAGCGGATACGCTCATGACCCATGATGTTTGTGGTCCCGGCACCATTGGTGTTTTCAAACGCGAATTTGGCGAAGATGCCAAGGTATGGGACAAGGAACGCATTGTCATTATCCCCGACCACTACATTTTCACCGCCGATTCTCGTTCAAATCGCAATGTCGATATCCTGCGAGAATTTGTTAAACAACAGGACATCAAATATTTTTATGATGTGATTGATGATCCTGACGGGAAATGGGTGTTTAACCCTGACCAAGGTCTGCTGAAGAAGCAATACGGTTCAAATTACGCCGGTGTTTGTCATACCGCACTGGCACATCGTGGTCATACTCGTCCCGGTGAAGTACTTTTCGGAACCGATTCGCACACATGCATGGCTGGTGCGTTCAATCAATTTGCAACGGGCATCGGCAACACGGATGCCGGGTTTGTCATGGGCACTGGAAAGTTGTTGATCAAGGTTCCCGAAACCATGCATTTCCGCCTCGAAGGCGAAATGCAACCGGGTGTCATGGCCAAGGACATCATCCTGCATATCATTGGCGAGATTGGTTTTGACGGAGCGACCTACCGGGCCATGCAGTTCGACGGTCCCGGCGCCAACAGCCTGACGGTTGATGACCGCATGACGATTGCCAATATGGCGATTGAGGCCGGGGGCAAAAATGGCATTTTCGAATTTGATGAGAAAACCAGGGCTTATGTGGACCATCGAACATCCATGAACGGCACACGTCCGAATTACGATCCGGTTGAAAGGGACGCCAACGAAACATTTGTTTCGGAGTTGGTCGTTGATCTCAGCAAGCTCGAGCCCACGATCGCCTGCCACCCTGATCCTGGTAATCGCAAGCTGGCCAAAGAGATGAGTGATCTGGTTCTGGATCGGGCCTACATTGGTTCCTGCACGGGTGGAAAGACCAGTGATTTTCTGGCATTTGCCCAAGTGATCAAAGGGAAGTCTGTGGTCATCGACACATTTGGTGTGCCCGCCACGCCTGAAATTGTCAACGATCTCAAGACAACCGAGTGGGACGGCAAGAGTGTCTGGGATATTCTTTCAGATGCGGGTGTGCAGATGACTGAAAACGCCGGTTGTTCGGCTTGTCTCGGTGGTCCGGTGGATACTTTTGGCCGTATGAACAAGCCTATGAAGTGCATCAGCGCCACCAACCGAAATTTTCCGGGTCGCATGGGGCATAAGGAATCCCAGGTATTTCTGGCATCTCCTGCCACAGTGGCTGCCAGTGCCTTGACCGGTAAAGTGACGGATCCTCGCGAATATTGGAGCTGATCCATTCGACCGCAGGGTCATCGGCCAAGTCGTATCATGGGCTTCAGTAAAAAATCACCTTTCGGACGAGAGAAAGCGCCTCGAGTGGATTCCCAATCGAGGCGCTCCACTCAGTCCAAACCGAACATGGTTGCTCCGCATCCAAGCAAGAACGAGGATACCGCATCTGAAACAAAACTGCGGATCTTCATTCTTCCCAACCTGTTGACTGCTGGTAATCTGTTCTGCGGATTCCTGGCATTGACCAACATTGTGCAGGCAGATCCTGCACGCGACGACTTCAACAGTATTATTCTTAAAGCATTGTTGTTAATATTGTTGGCTTGTTTGTTTGATTTATTCGACGGACGCGTTGCCAGGATGGGCGGGGTGGAAAGTCCATTTGGTCGTGAGTTTGATTCGCTGGCGGACATTGTTTCCTTTGGGGTGGCCCCTGCGTTTCTGGTTCACCGGATTGTCTTGAAGGATGTTTTTGTGCAGCATGAGGAATTCGGTTGGTTCATTGCTTCAGTTTATTTGATATGTGGAGCGCTCAGGTTGGCACGATTCAACGTGATGGCGGCTGAACCCAGCTCTGAATCGAGCAAGGAGTTCATGGGTTTTCCCATTCCTGCCGCTGCGGGATTGGTGGCATCTCTGACACTTTTCCTGATGTGGTGGGAGGACAAGGGATTCTCCACCGGCCAATGGCGTTATATCCTGCCTGTGCTGCTCATCTTCCTGTCGATGATGATGATCAGTGAAGTGAAGTATCCGTCCTTCAAGGGGATCGGTTTTCGCACACGGGGAAGGTTTACCACTATCGTCGGTGCTATTCTGTTCATCGGTTTGATCTTTATCATGTGGAATAAGATTCTGCCGATTATTCTGCCCATTATCTTCACCGCCTATCTTGTCTATGGATTCATTCGTTTACGGCTGCCCCGCAACCGTCTGCGAGAAATTGAAGAGGAAGAAGATTTGGAACTGTAGGCTGGGTTGGATTAACTTTGACATCCATCCTCTCGGATATTAAGAATTTGGTATCGTCTTTGCTACACCAATAACATCATGGAGGCCATTTTGAATTATAGAAATATGTTGGGAAAATCACTTTTAATCGCCGGAATCATGGGTTTGACGGCCGCTTCTGCTGACTTGCGAGCACAGTCTGTGGGTGTTGGATTCAACATCATCGAACTGCCGCAGGGAAGCTCTCTGGTTTCCAATCCATTCCAGACCGGAAGTAATTTGGTTTCTGACTTGTTTGTTGCTGTTCCCGACGGATTTAGCGTTTCCAAGATGATAGATGGCGGGTGGCAGTCCAATGTATGGTCCGCCGATTCATCTTCCTGGTCGGTACCAAATATGAGTTTGTCTCCCGGTGAAGGTGCTCGCATCGATTCTCCATCTGCTTATCAATGGTTTACAACAGGAAAACCTTTGGTTGGACAGTTGCAGAACTGGATTCCAGAAGGAGATTCTGCCCGAGGCAGCCGGTTGGCTCTGGGAGGGTTGGTTTCCACGGATCTTGGATTGAATGCTCCTGATGGAACCACTCTTTTCAATGTGGATGGCGATGGCAACCTTGTTTCCGTTGCTGTGTTCACTGGTGGAGTCTGGGTTCCAGAAGAACCCAGTTTGAGTGTGGGAGGCGCTTTTGTCTTCAGCAGTCCCAGTGCATTCGAATGGGGGCAGGAGTTGGTGGTTGAAGGCATTGAAAACCCACTGGGATTTGCTCTACATCCAAGCGATCAGACCGTTACCGAAGGGGATAGCGTCACTTTGAGCGCCCAGGCTTCCGGTGCGGACAGTATTACTTATCAATGGCAGAAAAACGGCAACGATATTCCCGGTGCCACAAATGCCTCCTTTACAATCGAAGCAGCAGGTTCGGGTGATGCCGGGCAGTATTCGGTGGTCGCATCGACTTCCGATGCAGCCTTGCGTAGTTCTTTTGCCACCGTAACCGTGGAGCCCGTTGTGGTGGAGCCCTCCACTCAACCCAGCACAGCCATTGTCATCACGGAAGACGGTCTGGCGAGTGTAACCATTACCGGAACGGTTGGGGAGCTCTACACCGTTCAGGCATCCACCGATCTCGGAACATGGGTTAATCGTGCCACTGATTTGGCCAATGAAGAAGGAACGGTTGTCTTTGAGGAACGTTTCAGCAACAGACGTCCGTCACGGTTCTATCGTGTGATTGTCCAGGAATAGTCATTATTCACTGTTCAACAACATTTTATCAAACAAACGCCTGCAATCCGCAGGCGTTTGTTTTTTTCCGGTCAATTCGATGTAACTTTTTTAGAAACCTGCTTGTCTGGTCTGCTGAAATTAAGGAATTCTTTTGAGAATGGGACTTGAGTATTTGAAATCGATGAAACGTATTGGCTTGCTTGCATCAGCTGCCGCATGTTGCGCTTTGGTGGCTTGCAAATCAGCCTATTACAAGAAGAAGACGGATAAGGAGGTTTACTCGATCATCGAGCAAATCGAATCAGACCTGTTTGGCGAGAGTGACGAGTTTACCATCAATACCCGGTATTCCGATCGTAAACCGGATGACATCAGCCCTCAGGAAATCATTGATGATCGAAATAAAAAGGAGGTCCAGCATATCGATGTCGATTCCGCCCTCCAGCTTGCCATTGAAAATAGTCGCGATTATCAAAACCAAAAAGAATCCCTTTACCTCACTGCCCTGAGTTTAAGCGAAACCGAGTTTGTCTTCAGCCCGAATTTCCTGGCACGATCCACGGTTTCAGGTGATCGGCAAAGTGACGGTGAACGCACAGGCGGAGTCAATTCACGTCTGAGTGTGAATCAGGCTATGCGGTCAGGTGGCAATATCGGAGCGACGATTGCCAATGATCTTCTTCGTTTCTATACCGGAAACCCCCGACGATCCGCCGTCAGCACCATATCGGTGAACCTGTTCCAACCCATCCTGCGTGGAGCGGGAAGCAGGGTGGCTACGGAAAATTTGAAGCAGGCTGAACGCAACGTTATCTATGCCATTCGGGATTTCAGTCACTTTCAGAACGAATTTGCGGTAGGCAAGGTATTGGATTACTTCCGTCTTTTGCAGGGGAGGGACATCATTCGCAATAGTTTTGCGGATTATCAGAGCAGAACCAACGAAACCGCCCGTCTGCACCGCCAGATGGATGCCGGACGTGTCACAACCGTGGACATGGGGGAAACCCAACAGGCCGAATTGTCTTCGCGCAATAATTACATCAATGCCATCGCGGATTACGGAACGTCTCTGGACCGATTCAAGATCGATCTTGGACTGCCCTTGGGAATCGACTTCAAACTAGACGACAAAGCTTTGCAGTCGATCACTGAAAAGGGTCTTCCCATTTTGGATATTGATGCAGAGTATGGATTTGACCTGGCTCTTGAGTATTCTTGGCCACTCATGAATGAAATTGACCGGTTCGAGGATGCCAAGCGTAAGGTCTATGTGGCTGCCAATCAGCTGAAGCCCGGAGTGGACTTTTTTGCGGACGCTTCCCTTTCGTCTGATCGCCCTACGGATTATACAAGTTTTGATCCGGATGACATTCGGGCCGGAATGGGTGTTGAACTGGATCTGCCGATCAACCGTTTTCGTGAGCGGAATCAGTATCGATCCACGATCATCAGTTTCGAAGCTGCACTGCGTCGTTTAAGTCTGGCTCTGGATAACAAACGCAATAACATTCGTTTGGGGCTTCGCAGTCTGAAACAATTTGAACAAAACTACGAAATTCAAAAGATATCGGTTGAGTTGGCAGCGAAACGTGCCGCAGGCGCCAGTTTGAATTATCAGGCTGGAAGAGCGAATGTGGATCAGATCGTGCGTGCCCAAGACGATCTGGTCGCCGCACGCAACAACATGATTCGCACCATGGTCAATTATCTGGATGCACGCATGGCCCTTCTCCTCGAGATAGGTATTCTTCGCACCGAACGGGAATCATTCTGGATCAATGAAGCTGCCGTTGTCGTCGATCTGGTGACAGGCGAACCTAAACCAGAAGATCCCGCTCAAACACCTGACAATCAAGAAGAGGTAAAACTCCTCACACCTGACGAACTTTTTCAATAAGTAGAAACGTTGTAATTTTCCATTATGAGTCATCAAAGCAAAACTGCTGACAAATCGAGCCCATCCAAAGCCAAGTTGGTCATTGGCACTGTCCTGGGGGTCGTGATTGTTCTTTGGATCCTGTCCAGCATGGGAGGATCGGATGCGACCGAGCACTCCTACTACGAAGTGGACCGAGGTGACTTCCTTGTCTCCGTGTCCGCCGGTGGAACCTTGGAAGCCGTGAATCAGGAAATCATCCGTAACGATGTGGATGGCACCTCACGGATTATCTACATCGTTCCCGAAGGAACGGTGGTGAAGGAAGGAGATTTAATCGTGGAACTGGATTCCGCCGAAGCAGAAGAACAGGTCAACCAGCAAAAACTGAGTTACGAAAAAGCCGTTCAGGATTTCGAAGCCGCCAAGGCGAATCTGGAAATTGAGCAGAGTCAGGTGCAGAGTCAGATCGACGCTGCGATCCTAGCTACCAATTTTGCCTTCATCGATTATCGGAAATTCATAGAAGGCGACAAGCTACAGCAGCTTCGCAACGCGGAAATCAATATTCAAACGGTCGAAGAACAGCTGAAGTTGAATCAGAACCAGTTGTTCTGGACAGAAAAACTTTACAAGGAGGAATTTGAAACGCTCACGCGACTTGAGCAGGATCAACTCTCCGTGACCAATTCTCAACTCAACCTCGAGCAGGCCAAGACTGAGTATAAAATGTTGAAACAGTACGATCTTCCCAAACTGGAAGAAGAGTTTCTTTCGAATCTGATCGAATCATCCAATGAATTGACTCGCGTGATTCTGCAGGCGACCAATTCACTTAACACAGCCATCGCAGCCTTGACAACACAGAGTAATTCCTTGGTGTTAAACAAGGAACGTCTGGATCGTGAGGTGGAACAGCTTGATAAATCGAAGATCTATGCACCCAAGGGAGGTATGGTGGTTTACGCCAAGTCTCGGAGTCGATTCAGTTCGGAATCCATGATCGAGGAAGGTGCCCAGGTGCGCAACCGACAGGAACTGATCACCCTGCCTGATACCTCGCAGATGAAAGTGGACATCAAGGTGCACGAATCACAGATCAACAAGGTGAAGAAGGGTCTGACCGCTTTCATCGTGTTGGATTCCGAACCCGACAAGCGATACAAAGGCATTGTGAGCAAAGTGGCTCCCCTGCCCGATTCCGCTTCCTTTTTCAGCGATCCAAATTTGAAAGAATACGCCACCGAGATCCTGGTTACCGACCAGTTGCCGGATTTGAAACCCGGTGTTTCGGCACGCGCAGAAATTGTGATCACCAATATCCCAAGCACTCTGAAAGTACCAATACAATCTGTTACCACCATCAACAGCAAACAGGTGGTGTTTAAAGCCGGTTCGAGTGAGCCTGAGCCCATTCCGGTGGAGGTCGGCATGTTCAATACCAAGTTCATTCAGGTGCTCTCCGGAGTGAATGAAGGTGATAAGATTCTGCTGGCTCCACCCCTGAAAATGGAAGAGGTCAACCTTGCCGGAGAAGTATTCGGTGATGAGGAAGCGGTCAGTGATGATGAGTTGAAACCAGACACTTCCGCCTTGGAACGTCATGAGCAATCCAACCAGTCACGTCGTCAGCAGAGCGGCTTTGGCGGGCCCGGTGGTCCGGGACGCGGACCCGGAGGTCAGGGCGGTGGCGGAGGCCAAGGTGGTGGTGGACCCGGAGGCCAGGGTGGTGGCGGGTTTGATCGCGAAGCCATGATGAAGCGTTTCGATACTGATGGCGATGGCCAACTGAGCGATTCTGAACGCCAGGCCATGCGCAGCCAGTTTCAGGGCGGCCAGGGCGGCGGTGGTCGTCAGGGCGGCGATGGACGTCCAAGTGGTGGCGGCGGACGTCCGGGGCAGTAATCCTCGATTTTGAAGAATCTGGCACCTTATACCTTAAGACTTAACCCAGGGAATTTGTTTTGGCATTGGAACCGATCATCAAGATTGAAGGGATTGAACGAAAATACTCCATGGGCGATGACATCGAAGTCATGGCGCTTAACGGAGTGAATATCGCCATTCACCAAGGGGAGTATGTTGCGATCATGGGGCCCTCCGGATCCGGCAAATCGACC
The DNA here is from genome assembly GCA_027619545.1 of Verrucomicrobiota bacterium. Taxonomy (GTDB): domain Bacteria; phylum Verrucomicrobiota; class Verrucomicrobiia; order Limisphaerales; family AAA164-E04; genus AAA164-E04. Next base: position 27,099 of record JAQCFT010000019.1, read on the forward strand.
ATGCTCAACTTGCTGGGTTGCCTTGACCGACCAACCGGCGGTGCGTATTGGCTGGGTGGAGAGGATGTCGCCCGCATGGGAGACGACGCACTCTCCGATGTGCGCGGTCGCCGCATTGGATTTATTTTTCAATCCTACAACCTGATCGCTCAGTTGACTGTTCTGGAAAACATCCAGGTGCCGTTGTTCTATCAGGGCAAAAGCATGCAGGAATCTTACGATCGCTGTGTTGAGTTGGCGGAGCTGGTTGGTTTGGGGGATCGATTGACACATCGTCCGAATCAGTTGTCCGGTGGTCAGCAACAGCGTGTTGCCATTGCAAGGTCCCTCGTCAACGATCCGCTCATGATTCTTGCCGATGAACCCACGGGAAACCTGGATTCCAAAACAGGTTTGGAAGTGCTGGATCTCATCGATGACCTGAATGATTCAGGCAAGACCATCGTCTTGGTGACACATGATAATTACGTGGCCGAACGAGCACATCGAGTCATCCACATGAAGGATGGCAAGGTGGATCGGGAAGAGATCAAACGTAAGCAGGGCGAAGAACGCCAGAAGATTTACAAAAGACGCTGATATCCATGGTGAGTTACCAACATTTTATGAGCACGGTGCAGTTGGGTGTCAAAACCCTCATGCTGCATAAACTGCGGTCCGGTCTGACCATGCTGGGTATCATCTTCGGGGTGTGTTCCGTTATTGCCATGCTGGCCATTGGGGAAGGAGCTTCCTATGAAGCGCAGGAACGCATCAAGGCACTCGGAAGCAATAACATCATTGTGCGCAGTGTCAAACCTCCCGAAGAATCCCGTGAACAAAACAACAATTCGGGGCGCAGTCGGGGCATTCGATATGGGTTGACCTATGACGATACCGCTCGTATTTACTCAACGATTCCCGGTGTTGAACGTGTGCTGCCCATGCGGTTGATTCGCGAGAAGGTTCGGTTTTTTGAAATGGAAATGCCCTGCCAGGTGGTTGGCACATTGTCTTTTTATCCAGAAATCGTGAAAATAGATATGGCCAAGGGACGGTTCATTTCGCACATGGATGAGATCTACAAACAAAACGTCTGCGTGCTCACGACGACACTGGCCCAACGCTTGTTCCCCTACCACGATCCACTGCAGCAGAGCGTGAAAATATCCGGTGTTTACTACAAGGTCGTTGGTCTGGTCCGGGAAATCAACACACCTGACGAACGGCCACAGAGTGGAGAAACCGAAGGGGAAACCATGGAAAACAATGTCTACATCCCCCTTGCCACGGCCAAGGCCCGCTTTGGAGAAACCATCGTCAAGCGCACAGGAAACACTGTCAATTCCGAGACGGTGCAAGTGCACGAGATTCGTGTGCAAATGAAAGATCACACATTTGTCGAATCGGCCGACCCGCAAGTACGCACCCTGCTGTCACGGTTTCACAAGGAAATCGATTATGAAATCACCGTTCCTCTCCAACTTCTTCGTCAAGCCGAGGCTACCAAGCGGATGTTCAACATTGTGCTCGGATCGATTGCCGCCATTTCGCTGTTGGTCGGTGGTATTGGCATCATGAATATCATGCTCGCCAACGTCACCGAACGTACCCGGGAGATCGGTGTGCGCCGAGCCCTTGGAGCCAAGAAAAGTGACATCACCACCCAGTTCCTGGTGGAAACTGTCGTGCTGTCGGTGGGAGGCGGATTGGTGGGTGTGGTCGTCGGTGTGCTGACACCTCTCATCGTCACACATTTGACGAATATGCAAACTATCATCACCCTTTGGTCGGTGGTGCTGGCGTTTGGCATTTCCGGAGCCATCGGAGTGGTGTTTGGTATTTACCCGGCCAATGCAGCCGCCAGTCTTGATCCAATCGAAGCGCTCCGTCACGAATAAATCTCCTGCGGATCAATCCCAACAACCCACAGGAAATAG
>JAQCFT010000347.1 GCA_027619545.1 Verrucomicrobiota bacterium
ATGATTCGGATGCTCTATTTGCTGACGCCGATGGAGACGGGGATTTGGATTTGTTTTTGGTGAAATGTAGCCCCATGCCGAACCCGACCGCCAATGTCCCCGGCATCACTCTCTATTTGAATGACAGCAAAGGTGAATTCAGCGAAACCCCACCTCAGACCTTTTCACCCGTGCTGCCGGTCGTGGGCTGCCTCGCCGCAGGTGATGTGGATCAGGATGGCGATTTGGATCTTTACCTGGGTGGTGGTCCGGTGCCTGGAAAGTATCCTTTGGGATCGCCCGGTTACTTGCTCATCAATGAGAATGGCCAGTGGAGCGATCAAACACCTGCGGCCATCAAACCATTCTGGTTGTCGAAGCAAGCCGTCTGGTCGGATGTCGATGGGGATGGACGGGTGGAATTATTGGTCGCTACCGAATGGGGTAGTGTGAAGTTGATCCAGAAACGCGATGATGAATGGATGGATCTGACGGAGCAGGCCGGGCTTTCTTCACTCATGGGATGGTGGGCCTCGATTGCTGCCGCTGATCTGGATGGCGATGGAGATACGGACTTCGTGCTGGGGAATCGTGGTTTGAATACCGCTTATCAACCCGGCGCTTCCGAACCTGATTGGCTCATTTACGGCGATATGGATCAGAATGCGCGCCCTGAATTGCTGGAGGTTTACTCCGAAGGTGGTGTGCGTTACCCGCGTCGAGGATTTGATCCGCTGCAACGTTCGATGCCTTTCCTTCGGCAGAAGTTTCTCAATTTTCATCAATTCTCCATGACCCCTTTAACGTCCATGTTTTCGGAAGACGCTGTTCGGAAAGCTTACCTGGTACGTGCGACACAAGCGGCGTCCGGTGTGTTGCTGAACAAAGGTGATTTGAAGTTTGAATTCAAACCGTTTCCAAAGCTTGCCCAGGCAGCACCGATCAATGGTGTGGTGATCACCGATTTAAATGGCGATGAGATGCCGGACTTGGTGGTGGCTCAAAACGACTTCAGTCCACAACGCATGCATGGTCGTATGGATGGTGGACTGGGGATGGTGCTTCTTGGTCGCGGTGATGGATCATTTGACTGTGTGGATGCAGGCCAAACCGGTGTGGTCGTTTCAGGGGATATGCGTCGAGTGGTATCGGTGGACCTGGACGGCGATGGGGAGGAAGATTTGGTGTTTGGCGGACGAAGCGGAAATCTCAAAGCATTACTGAGGCAATGAAGTGTTCATTAAGTCTTTCGACCTTCCTTTGGATGGTTTGTCTTCATTGGTCACTGATCAAGGCGCATTCATTGCAAGCTGGTTCTCACTGGCAAAAGGAGGAGGGTTTTCAGTTCCGCGAAATTCCTTCTTCGGTCATCCATCATGGTTCCGGCAGAGAGGTCGGTTGGACATTGCTTTCAGCGGAAGAAGCAGGTGTTCGCTTTCAGAATCTTTTGTCAGATGAGGACATTGTCCGTAATCAGAATTTCATGAACGGTTCCGGTCTTGCCGCCGGTGATTACGATGGAGACGGATGGTGTGATTTGTATTTCTGCTCGATCACTGGTTCCAATGCTTTGTATCGCAATCTGGGTAATGGGCGATTTGCCGATGTAACAAAGGATGCCGGGGTAGCCATGGATGGATTGGCATCAACCGGAGCGGTTTTGGTGGACGTGAATCATGATGGTCAACTGGATCTTTTGGTGGCGACACTGGGGCAAGGGGTGCATTCATGGATCAATCAGGGGAACGGAATCTTTCGTGAAACCACTGCGGAAGCCGGTTTGCAGTCTGAGTTTGGCAGCACCAGCATGGCTTTGGGGGATGTGGACGGTGATGGCGATTTGGATCTCTATGTGACCAACTATGGGGAGATTCCCATCGTCAATTCCGGCGGGAGCGCCAAACTCAAACGCGTGAATGGTCAATGGGTGGTCACCGGTCCTTTTGCCAAACGGCTTCGCGTCGTCAATGGAAAGTTGGAGGAACTGGGTGAACCGGATGTGCTTTATCTGAACGATGGGACAGGTGGGTTTGAAGCGGTTTCCTGGCAGTCTGACAGGTTTCTAGATGCCAACGGACAACGCCTGGAAGAGCCCTGGGAATTTGGTCTGGGGGTGCAGATGCGGGATGTCGATCTGGATGGTGATCTGGACATTTACGTCTGCAACGATTTTCAATCGCCGGATCGATTCTGGTTGAATCAAGGCGACGGACATTTCAGAGCCATACCTCCTTTGGCAATGCGAAAACAAAGTTACGCCTCCATGGGGGTGGATTTTGCCGACCTGGACCGGGATGGGTTTCTCGATTTTTTTGTGGTGGAAATGCTGGCCCGTGATCACTTCGGACGCATGACTCAGGTCGCCGGGCTGAGGCCCGAAATTCCGTATCCCGCCCGCATCCTGAATCGTCCTGAAGTGGCCCGGAACACGCTCTTTAAAAACCTGGGTGACGGAACCTATGCCGAAGTGGCCAATTTCGCGGGGCTTTCCGCAACTGATTGGTCCTGGCAGCCGGTTTTTCTCGATGTGGACCTGGATGGTTTTGAGGATGTTCTGGTGGTCAATGGGATGCCCTACGATACGCAGGATCGCGATACCTTGGAGGCCATACGATCCGGCGGCAAGCAGTCGGTGGAGCAGTCAAGGAGCAATGTGCTCCGTTATCCGGACAGAAAAGCCACCAACATGGCGTTTCGAAACACAGGTGATTGGAGGTTTGAAGATCAATCAGAAGACTGGGGCTTCCACCACCCTGGGATCACTCATGGCGTGGTTCTTGCCGATCTGGACAACGACGGTGATCAGGACGTCATCACCAACAATCTCAATGAATCTCCCCACATTTATCGAAATGATACGATCGCTTCCCGGGTGGCTGTGCGCCTCCAGGGAAGTGTTCGGAACACGCAGGGGATAGGGGCTCTGGTTGAAGTCTCCGCACCCGGTCGGCTTAAGCAGATGCGGCAGATGATGGCCGGAGGCAGGTATCTGGGGGGAGATGCGGCTTTGCTGACTTTCGCGTGCGGCGAAACAGAATCTCCGGTGACTCTTCGAGTTGCCTGGCCCGGAGGCAAGGTCTCCGTTGTGAAGAATGCCCGCGCCAACCGTGAGTATCTGATTTTGGAAGATGCCGGTCGCGCAGATACTGCAAGTCGCGATGCATCGCCTCAGAAGGTGCCCGTTTTCAAGGATGTGAGTGACCGCATTCATCACACGCATCAGGAAGAACTATTCCATGACTTCACACGTCAACCCATGTTGCCCCGATTGGAAAGCCAACAAGGTCCCGGGGTTGCCTGGTGTGACCTGGATGATGACGGATCTGAAGAATTGGTGGTGGGGGCCGGGAGAGGGGGGATGGTTTCTGTGTGGCAATGTGATGTGGAAGGCAAGATTCTGCAGATTGCGCCCGAGAATCCATGGACCGCACCGGACGATACATTGGGAATGACCGCATGGAGCTGGCAGGATGGTTCGAGTTCGGTGCTGTTCGCGGTTTCCCAGCATGAGAGGGGGAATCGTTCAGGGACTGCTGTGAAGGAGCTTTCTCTGAATCAGGATGGGTTGTTTGCCATCAAAGATGTCAAAGAGGTGGCGACGGTCGTGTCCAGTCCCGGCGCACTTGCGGGTGCGGATTTTGATCTGGATGGCGATCTGGATTTGTTTGTTGGAGGCAGGTGTATTCCGGGACGATACCCGCTTCCCGCTGATTCCCGGCTGTTCCGTCAGGAAGGAGGAAAACTTGTCGAACATGATGCTGCCCAAATGTTGTTGCAGGGGGTCGGTATGGTTCAGGGTGCGGTGTGGAGTGATTTGAACCGCGATGGTGCTCCGGAGCTCGTGGTCGCCTGCGAATGGGGTGCCATTCGAATCTTTCACAACAACAAGGGAGTATTGGCGGCGTGGAATCCGGACGTGATCTGGGGAGGGGAAGGCGGGGGATTGCGAAAACCACTTTCCGACTGGACCGGATGGTGGCGCGGAATCAGTGCCGGGGATTTTGATGAGGATGGTCGAATGGACTTGGTGGTGGCCAATTGGGGGTTGAACGACGGGTATGCGACGAGTTTCCAGCATCCGTTGGAATTGTATTTTGGCGATTTCAGCTGCTCTGGCAGAACGGATCTGATGGAAACCATGTTTTCCGCCGAGCTCAATGCGCAGGTTCCGGTCCGGAATTTCAACGAACTGAGACAGAATGTGCCGGTGTTTCAGTCATTTGGAAGTCATCGGAATTTCAGTCATGCAACCGTAAGTGATCTTCTCGCCCAACTCCCGCAGGCAACGCGGAAGGTTGGCGCTGCCGTATTGCATTCCGTTATCCTGTTGAATCGTGGGACGCACTTTGAAATGATTCCTCTCCCGAACGAAGCGCAGTGGGCTCCTGCATTTTCGGTTCATGTTGCAGACATTGACAACGATGGCCATGAAGATGTGTTTCTGAGTCAAAACTTCTTTGCCACCCGGCCCCTCTGGCCCCGCTTGGACGCTGGAAGCGGGCTGTGGTTGAAAGGGGACGGAACCGGAAGATTGAAGGCCCTGTTGCCGGTGCAATCCGGCGTGAGGGTTTACGGTGAGCAGCGCGGCGCTGCCGTGGCTGATTTTAATGGCGATGGAAAGGTCGATTTTGTGGTCAGCCAAAACGCAGCCGAAACCAGGATGCACCAGAACCAGACCGACCGACCGGGCTTGCGCGTGAGACTGCATGGACCCGGAGGAAATCCGCGAGGTTTTGGCGCCATCATTCGCCTGGAGACAGACCTTGGGATGGGGCCTGCCCGGGAAGTACATGCCGGCTCCGGTTACGGATCGCAGGATGGAGCGATCCATGTGCTTGGATTCAGTGGGACGCCTACAAGATTGCATGTTTTTTGGCCCGGAGGCGTTCATTCGGTGGTTGATTTGAATTCGAATCAGTTGACAGTTGAGGCTTCGTATCCGGACAAATGAGTTTTTAACCTGGATAACTCCTTTTCTTGGGCTACGTTGTCCGCATGAAACGTCATGCTGTCCAGGCTTGGCTCCTTTGTTGCTTTTTGATCTTACTATGGGGCTGTTATTACCTCCGGGGTGGAGAT
>JAQCFT010000348.1 GCA_027619545.1 Verrucomicrobiota bacterium
ATTGCCTGCTGCCTGTGTCATGGTGGATAAGGAGAGCCAAAGTGTCAGTGTCAGGGTGCCAGGGCGCACGCCTTCTTTGCGAAAAGGAACGAAAGTGGAATTCATGAGATGGATTCATAATGCAGATGCACAGTGCGTGCAATGTGAAAGTGAGGTCCGTACAAAGAAGATCCGGCAGCTGAGTGGATCTATAAGATTCAGCTGCCGGACGATGATTAAATCCCTCATCTCAAGCAGGACACCGTGTAAACCCGGTGCGTTGTAAGCCTAAGTGGTCGGGTTTCTTCCGTTCCGATACGGAAGAGGCTGGGCATGTGAGCGAACCTGTTGTCTCTCACATGTGATCCACGCTTTTATTTTAGCATGATTTGTGCCATGCGCAAATTCTTGTTAAAAACTCATTAAAATCGCGAAAAAACGGGTTTTTACGAAGAGTTGTCACAGAAAGATGACATATGATATCGGCAAATCCTTCCTCGATATGAGGAAAAAGTTTCAAAAAGGGACAATATGGCCTATCTGAGACAGTGACGCCAAAAAAACGCCGTGATGGGAGTTTATCATCACGGCGTCGTGGTAAAAGATGATTTTATGTTGAATCGCAGGGTCCAACAGCATACCGGACATCACGTCCTCAACTATCTCACCGCACTGATCTGTCGCGTGCTTCTTTCCTGCATCCAGAACACGTCTGCATTATTTGGAGAAGGCACATTCAATGGGATATTGCTTTTGGACAGCGTTGGCACGGTACGGGGATCGGTCCAGCGATGGATTTCAGAATGTCCGTCGGCAAAGGCGAAGGTAGCTGCTCCGTTATGGTAACTGGCGGGGTAATCGACTATTTTCCAACTTCCACCGCTGTCCGGATATCCCTGCATGGGAACCACGAAGTATCCATCATTGATGCTGTCCTCGCGTTCATCCAAAAGGACAAAGGTTTGGGACGGGCCAGGAACGTTCATGTCTGCATCTTTGGCGTAAACCTTCCAGCCTGGTCCTGATTCTCCCCAACCCGGTCCGCCTACCCAGTTGTTCATGGACATGCTTCGAATTCTAGGGACTCGCTGGCCTTGCGCATTGATGCCGAAAGTTTTATCGGCAGGGCATTTCCAGATTTTTTCACTTCCTCCGGTGTAAGGCCATAACACGCTTTTGTGGGTGTATAGTTCATGGTTCCAGTTATTTGCGTCTCGTTGATTGCCTAAAGTCAACCAACTGCCCCCGGTCCAGTTGGGGACATTGCGCCCCTGGTTTGACCAGCTGGCAGCCCCTACCAATTTGCCTTCGTTGTCATCGCTGTAGAAGCGCCAGGCCAGCATCATCTGCTTGTTGTTGTTCATACAGAGGATGCCCTGGGCTTTGGTTTTGGCCTTACTGAGTGCCGGGAGAAGCATGCCTGCCAGGATGGCGATAATGGCAATGACGACGAGGAGTTCAATCAGCGTGAAGCCGTTGTTTAAGCCAAGGCGTGGTAAACGCTTCCATTGAGAATGCTTGAGTTGCATAGGTGTTTGTTTGTTATTCGGTGTTTCGGATGTGGTATGTTTATGACATCAGCACCCAAATGGCAAGTACAGCATTAGCGTTAAAGGTGTGCATTTACAGTCACACGATCGACTTGCTCGCGCTGTGAAATGGATGTTGACCAGACGCTTTCGAAAACAGTGAAAGCTTAGAACCTCTGAGTGTAGGTTAATGAAAACAGGTGCACATCAATATCGTAAGAACCATCGAAAAGACCGCCCTGGTTGATGACTCGATCTTGATACAACACCAGCCCATATCCCAAATCGATGGAATAGCTGTCCGTGCCGTAGCCCACACCACAGGTCAGCACATTTTGGTCCGAATCCGGAATGGTCAAAGAGTAGGTTGAGTTCGGTACGGGGCTTTCAAAGTATTGGTAACCGGCACGAAAGATCCAATTTTCGGCAAATTTCCAATCACCACCGATCCCGATGGTCATGGTGTCCTTCCAATTTTGTGGCAGGGAAGTTGGCAGTCCGGGAATAGGGAATCCTGTTTGAGTGGGGAGTGTTTCGAAATTGGAGAATTGCAGGTATTCGATATCAGCTTCCAGGCGGACGGTATCGGTCAGTTGGAGACCGTAACCAAATTGTAATTGAGTGGGGAATTCGATTTCAGAGTTGAAAGAGGTGCTCAAGTTGACGCCTCCGGCGGGTACGGACATTTGGAAATCACCGTCATAGTCCACCGTGATTGGCGAGCGGGCTGCCAATGCCAGGCGGTGGCGCGTACCGATTTTCCACGTAACCCCCACATTGGCTCCGGCGCCGACACCGTCACCTTCAGCCCGGAATCCCCCGTCCGGGAAAACATGTTGTCTGAAAGTGAGTTGAGACCATTGAACATCCACGCCTACCCCCACGGAAATGTCTTCGTTCAAATTGAACGCAAAGGTTGGATTGACAAGGATCGTTTGCAATTCGCTGTAATTGGGTGATGTGTAACGGAGGGATGCAGGATTGGCGACATCCGCAAATCCTCCTGAATTTTTCCATTCATTGGACAAACCGTAAGGACTCGAAACCCCCAGCCCCACCCGATATTTACCGTCCATGATGGGAAGTGATGTGTAGGCCGATGGCAGGAGTTTCCACCGGTTTTCGGTGGTGGCGGTGGCTCCGGAAACATTGGTGTGATCCACTCCAATGTAAAGCGGATCGAAACTTATGTTCACTTCCGGGGTTTCCAGATCCATCAGATTGGCTGGATTATGGGTGATGGCGCTGGCATTTTCGACATGAGCGATTCTTCCCCCTGATCTCCCCAAGTTGGTTGCTCCGGATGTTGGATTGCGAATTCCTTCTCCGAGTGCAGGCAGGATGGTTGTGGTGGCCAGAATCGCTGGCGAAGCAGCTGATATGTGTTTGATTGGTCATTTCAGGGTGCAATGGTTGATCTGTTGAGGCACTCTGTCCATTACGCGATCGGCTTCATGTCGGGTAATTTGAGGGTGCCGTTTTGATTTGCCCACATCGGGGCATTCTTGGCAACATTCTTCTTCGGCATTTGAAGCGAGTGGGTTGAGTTCCTTGATGGATAATTTAAGAAATCATCGGCTGTTTGGAGTGTCTTTCAAACTTTTTGATTTATTGATAGTATGAATATGAAACCGGTTTTCGTCATTGCCATCATATTGGTTGGCATTTTTGCATTTATGGGAGGACGCATGGTCGTGTCCCCTAAACTGGAGACAGCTCAGGGCATCGTTGTCCAACTGGAAAAGGACAAGAAAACCCTTGAGGACCAGTTGGAAAACATGAAAGACGGTCTAATGACCGATGCGGAAAAACGTCGTATTGAACGTGAGCGCAAGGAGCTGGCCAGCTTGAGAGGGGAGGTTTCCCAACTGAGGAAAAAGGTAGCCGAGTTGGAAACCGCCCAGAAGACCGCCGCCAAGGCTTCCGGCAAGGCTGAACCTGCAGAGGAAGAGGATACATTCACACCAGCCGACTATTATGCTGCATCCGTCAATGTTGAGGTGGAACCCGGCATGACTCTGGTGACTGGCGGGTGGCAAACCTCCAAAGGGCGGCGTACTTATGTATTCCTGACGCCGAAAAAGGGAGATTCACCCGATGGTTCAGCATATGTGCAGATTTCGACCCGTGTGGCCAATATAGCCGATGCTGATCTGGGCTTGTTTCAATTGCAGGGCATGAAAGCCAGTGGAAATGAAACTGAAAACGCCGGTGGTTTTGGCGAGGATGACATCAAAGCACTTTACGAGAACCTTCAACAAAATCCAAACGCGACCATCATGTCTTCACCTTCCCTGGTGACCGCATCCGGTCGAGAAGGTGTGGTTCAAACCATATACGCTCATCAAGTGGACGGTGAACTGGAGCGTCGTCAGTTGGAAATTGGTGTGCTTCCGGTGGTGAATGATGAAGGAATCATCGAACTCAATCTGGCTGCTACCATCAATGAAGCGCCAACAGCTGCCGCTGCGGGTGGTGCGGTTGTGGCTCCTGCACAGTGATTTCGTTCCGGTGATTGCTTCTGAATGAGAGGGTGTGTTTATCGGAGAATGCGCATAAGTGAATGCAGAGGTGTGGATTCAAAACCGAACCGCTACGGCTCTGCGGTTTCTTCTGATACAATGGAAGGTTCGGCGATGTAATCCGCGAATTTGGATTGGTGGACCGCCAGTTTGACTTTCAGGTGAGTGGCATCATCTTCCAGTTCCACATCATAGCGATAATGCCCGCCGCCCCAGCTTTTGCCGCCGGTCTTGATCGTGCGGCCGTGATTGTCCACAACTTCGAAAAGGTCGAGCCGTAATTCTTCGGGCATGTCGTCCACGCGAATTTCAAAGGTGTGTTCCTTGGGGTTCCTGCGGCTGTATGAATCCGCTTTTGAGCCGTCCAGAAGCAGCCCGTTTTGATCGGCTATTCCCTGCACTTTGACGGTTCGGTCGTGCATCACGCGGCTGACGAGATTTGTTCGATAATCAGGCGCATTGGGGAGGGGGATCTCGACCGACCAGATATCTTCAGGGAGAAAGTTTTGTTTGCGGGCAAATTGCGTTCTTACCTTCCATGCTTCACCCGGAAACAGTCCCGAGTCAAAGGTGATGGTTACTTTTCCGTCCTTTTCCCGATTGCTCCATGAGTGATTTTTGGCTCTGTTGCCCATGCCGTCTTCAAGCCAGATGTTTACCGCCTGCCAGTCTTCGGTGATTTCCCCATCTTGGTGCACCTGGAATGTGGCTCGCGCATCTTGGGAGCCAAATCGCTTTTCCGGGCGTTTAGGTGGGTTTTCAGGATCAGGCAATTCCAGGCCGATCATAGTGAATTGCATGTTGTCGATCTCGAAGGAGCTTGGCAGGTGATTTCCCTCAAATGGTTTCGCCTTTGAAATCATTGGATTCTGTATGACCAACTCAGCTTCGATATTTTGATTCCAATTTTCGAGGCGAAGTTTGAAAAAGGGAGATCGGCGGGGGTACAGGGCAAACGCATCTAAAATTGCAACTAGGCAATTTTTGCCTTGTACATCAACATGT
>JAQCFT010000349.1 GCA_027619545.1 Verrucomicrobiota bacterium
TCAGATTTTTAGCTTCTCTTGGAATGGGGGGAGAATGGTCTTTGGGGGTGGCTTTGGTGATGGAATGCTGGCCCGAACGTCTTCGCCCCTTGATGGCCGGAATCATTGGTGCAGCTGCCAATTTTGGTTTCCTGTTGGTCGGTGCTGTCGGGAAAGCCAAGGAAGTGACGGTTGATTCATGGCGATGGATGTGGCTGGTCGGAGTGCTGCCCGCTATCCTGGTCTTTATCATCCGGATTTTTGTCCCCGAATCGGAACGATGGAAAGCTTCGGTTTCCAAGGAAAAAAACCACCGGCCACTCAAAGAAGTTTTCTCCTCACATCTCATCAAGAACACCTTACTTGCTATCTGCTTTTCTTCCATCGCCTTGATCGGGACCTGGGGTTCGGTGCAGTGGATTCCGGTCTGGGTGGATCAATTGGTCGGAGAATCGATGCCAACCGCCAAGGCGGATGTCACTATGTTAAGCGCCATGGGAGCCATCATTGGCTGTCTATCCGGCCCCCTCATCGGAGGGCGCTTTGGGAGACGCCCTGCTTTTTTCACCTTATGCCTGTCCTCCCTTCTGGTGTGCGGCATTCTTTTTAGAGGCGGAATTGCCTACGGAAGCACCTTCCAATTCCTGGTTTTTTTGACCGGCATGACCACGGCTGCATTTTATGGTTGGTTTCCTTTGTATTTACCTGAATTATTTCCCACCCGATCCCGGGCCACGGGACAAGGGGTGGGTTACAATTCGGGCCGTATATTTGCGGCCATGGGAGCCATTGCCGGAGGCCAGTTGGTCGCCGCATTTGACGGGGATTACGCCCGTATGGGCAGCGTCATCACGCTTATATATCTGGTAGGGATGATCGTCATCTGGCTGGCACCTGAGACAAAAGGTAAACCTTTACCGGATTAAAATTCCCTTCCCCTACTCCCATTTACAGTGGATCGGTCAATCAAGCCGGCGAACAGTCGGCAACGTTATGAGAGTTTTTAATACCATAGCCATGAATGCGTTCATGGAATTGATTCGTCAGCCCATTTATCTGGTACTGATGGTCGGTTCCGGTGTGTTCATGCTTTTTCTGGCAAGCCTGTATTATGTCGGAACCGGAGAGGATTCCTCCATGGTAAAAAGTGGTGTGTTGGCGTCACTTTTTTTGATCGGCCTGTTTGTGGCGGTCCTTGGCGCGTCCTTTTCTGTGGGAGAAGAGGTGGAAACCGGCACCGCCCTGGCTGTTTTGTCCAAACCGGTCGGGCGGATTCAATTTGTTCTGGCCAAGTTCACGGGACTGGCCGGCGCTTTGTTAGTCCAGTGCTACACTGGTTGCCTTGCTGCATTGCTTGCCAGTCGAATGGCCTTTGATGTGTATGGCTCACCGGACTACCCCGCCATCTTCATCTTTGGGGGAGCATTGCTGGTGGCTGGACTCATCGGAGCCGGAATCAATTTCTTCATGATGCGTCCCTTCGTCGGGCCCACCGTTTTTTCCGCAGTTGTCTGTATGAGCATTGCTTTTGTCGTCGTCAATTATGTGGATAAAAACTGGCAGTTTCAAAATCAGTTTGGAGAACAAATCGACTGGCGAATGATTAAGGCGGTCGGGCTGCTCCTGATGGCCCTTTGGGCGCTAGCTGGCATCGCCATCACATGCAGCACCCGAATGGCTTTGATTCCGACGCTGGTAGTCTGCATGGGTGTCTTTTTGACGGGGTTGGTTTCCGACCATTTTTTCGGTCAACGCGCTGAAGATGGACTTCTGTGGGCCAAGTTTTTGTACGCTTTAATCCCCAATTGGCAGCTGTTCTGGATGGCGGACGCACTGGCGGAGGGTAAATCCATTCCCTGGTCCTATCTCCTTCAATGCATGTTTTATGTCATGGGTTCTCTGGTTATCAGCTTGGGGCTGGCCATTTGGCTGTTTGATGAAAGGGAGTTGAGTTGAGTTTGTCATGAAAGGATTGGAACCATCCTCATTTGCCCTGACACGCCAACGGTTGATGGCGGTGGCGCGTCATACCATCAAGGCCGCGTTTCGATTCAGGATGATCCCCTGGCTCATCCTGATGCTGGGAGTATCGGTATTCACCATCCCTTACATGATAACCCACAACGGAACCGCCGAGATGTTCGCCCAGGTTCAATTAACCTATTCACTCATGGCTGTCTCCATCATCATGGGGGTTTCCACCGTCTGGCTTTCCTGTGGCATTCTGAACCAGGATTTCATCAAGCATCACATCGTGTTGATTGCCAGCAAACCCATCGCGCGGTGGGAAATTTGGCTGGGTAAATGGCTCGGCATTCTGGCATTGAACACCGTTTTACTGACTATTGCGGGGGGATGTATTTATGGAGTTCTAATGCTTCATGCCAAGGGGTTGTCGAATGAAGAGCAGGAGCGGCTACATGCTTCCATCCTGACTTCCCGAAGAGTCGTAAAGGAGGCACCGCCTGATGAGGAAGCTGAAATCGAGCAGTTATACGCCAAACGTTCGCAAAATGCCGATGTGGCGGCGATGGATCCTGGTTACGTCCGTGAAAAATTGCGCGAGGAAGTACGCTGGATGAACCAGTTGGTCAAGCCGCGCCATCGACGTGTCTGGAATTTGAAACTGGGCAGCGGCGCGGGGCGAGGCGCTCAGGATCAAGTTCAGTTGCGGGTCAAATTTTATGCCTCATGGTTTGAAAACACGGATGAGCACCCGACCGTTTGGATCGTAGGAAATCCAGATTCCCCCACTCGCTGGGAAAAACAGATGAATCTCAGTCCCATGATGACACATGAATGGTCCGTGCCTGCCGGCCTGATCAATGCGGATGGAACGCTTCATGTGGAATGCCACAATTATACCGAAAGCAGTCTGGTGTTCCGTGTGGAGGATGGGTTGGAGGTGCTGTATTCTGACGGAGGATTCCTGATGAACTACGCGAAAAGCCTGGTCGTGATTCTATCACGGTTGACGCTGCTTTCGGCACTGGGACTCTGGGCGGCCACCTTTGCGTCCCTTCCTGTTGCAACCATGATGATTTTAACACTGATTCTTGTGACGAGTTCAGACCAGTTATTCAAAACCATTGCGACCGAGGGCACCATCTCCGCAGTGCATGAGCACGACGGACACGATTCAATCAATTATCTGGACTGGCTGATGGTCCCCATTTTCACGGCGCTTCATCACTTTACCGAATCGCTGAAATCCATTGCGGCCGTTGAGCGATTGGTGACTGGCCGCAGCATTCCCACTGGAACCTGGCTGGCTCATCTGGGTTTGGTCTGGGGGGTATTGTGCGGGTTGCTGGCTGGATGGGGTATTTATATTTTTCAGCGAAAGGAGCTGGATAAATGAAGCTCAACTTTTCCAGAGAGAAACTCATGTCGCGCGCAATCCTGGTGACGCTCATGGTTGTGGCACTTGTTTCCAACGCCCTGGTTCAAAACAAGATGAACAGGAGTCGTTCTGAACTGGGCTTGACCCGAATGGAACCTTTGGAAAACGCTCCACCCATGTTGGCTTTTTCGAGCGTTGCTCTGGGAGGTTTCCGCGGATTGATCGCCAACGCACTCTGGGCACGCACCACCCGTTTGCAGGATGAAGGTCGCTTCTTCGAAACGCTGTCCCTGGCAGACTGGATCACCAAACTGCAACCCACCTTTTCCTCAGTGTGGACCTTTCAGTCCTGGAACATGGTCTACAATATTTCCAAGCAGTTTGAAGAACCGGAAGAAAGATGGCGCTGGATTGAAAGCGGAATCCAGTTGCTCCGAGACGAAGCCATCCCCATCAATCCGGAATCATCGGAAATTTATCGTGAACTCGCATGGATTTTTCAGGATAAAATCGGCGGCAATCTGGATGATCAACACCTCTATTACAAGGCACGCTGGGCGGGTGAAATGCGAAAAATCCTCGGGAATAATCCGGACTTGCCCGCCATCGAAACCTCCACTCATCCGGATGTAGTCGCCAAAAGAAATGAATTGCTTGAAACCTTCGGACTTGAAGTCAAACGAATGAATGTCATCCAGGAAAATCTTGGCAGCTTCGACTGGAGACTTCCTGAAACGCATGCCATTTACTGGGCTTGGCTTGGACTTGAACATGCGACAGAAGGAAGGCTGAACTTTTTGCGGCGTATTATCTGGCAATCGATGAATCTGGCATTTGAACGGGGACGTCTCCTTGAAAACGAGGCCGACCAAACTTTGGAGTATGCCCCGAATCTCGATCTGGCTCCTTACACACACGCCATGTTCAAAAAGATGCGTCAGCAGGAGGAGGATCCCAATTATTACAGCACCATAGATCGCGCCCACACAGAATTCCTGCAGAATGCCACCTACTATTACTATCTGCACTATCGGCTGAACGAGGCAGTTCAATGGTTTCAGGAACTTAAAAAACTGTTTCCAAACTCCGTCCCCGAAGGAATCAGTCTGGAAGAATTTGCCCTGACTCGATTTGAGGCCAATCTGGCTAAATCCAATATGAATGAAGCGCGCGTGATCGTGAATGGATTGATCCGACAATTCCTTTATTACCTTGCCTTGGGAGACGAAGACCAGGCTTTAGGTTACCGCAACATGTCAGAGCTAGCCTGGAAGAGATATCAGGACCGCGTCAAACGGGCCGAGGCCAGATTGGCATTGCCCCCCTATGCCGAGTTGCTGAAAAACATGCTGGATCGCATCATGCAGGGTGAGGAAGGCTTCAGTGCAAACATGATTGCCTCCCTGAAAACCCGCGTCGAAGTTGTTCCTGAGAGCGAAGCACCCTGACTTTGATTTTCTGTTCAGGTGAGGCATCTTGAAGCCATGAAGATTGGCTTGCCAAAAGAAATCAAGGACGATGAATTCCGCGTTGCTATGTTGCCTTGGGCCGTCGCTCAGCTGGTTAGGCGAGGACATCAAGTCTGGGTGCAAAAATCGGCCGGTATTGGTTCAGGTTATTCGGATGATGACTACTTGCATGCTGGCGCGACAATGACTGAGACGGCTGATGATGTGTTCGGTAATGCCGACCTTATCGTTAAGGTCAAGGA
>JAQCFT010000350.1 GCA_027619545.1 Verrucomicrobiota bacterium
AGGTCTACATTGAATTCCATGCCCAGCTGAGAAAGGAGTTCCAGGGTTTTTTGCTTTTCAGAACCTTGTCGGATCCATCCTGATCGCGTGATCTCTTGTCCGAGAAACACGTTTTCAACGGCGGACAAGGCAGGGATCAGGTTGAATTCCTGGTAAATCATCGCAATTCCCAGTTCACGTGATTTGACCGGAGAATCAATTTGAACCGGTTGACCTTCGATTTCAATGGAACCCGCATCGAGCGTGTGTGCTCCTCCGAGCACTTTCATCAAGGTGCTTTTACCGGCTCCGTTCTCCCCCATCAAGGCCAGGACTTCGCCGCGTTGAAGTGACAACTCCACTCCTTTCAGTGCATGCACACCCGGGAACCGTTTCTCGATTCCGGTCATTTTAAGTAAGGGGGCGGTCATGCAACGGATCGGTTAACAAAGTTCACTATGCCGATGGCATTGAGTCGTAGTGTTTACTCCTTGTCTTCGGGCTTGGTTTCGATGGTTGGTTTCTGGTTTTGTTGCAAGGCTTGGATGTGATCTTCCAGTCGGCTGATTTGTTGGCGTCCTTTGAGGATGGTGAAGTCGATGGTGGCCTTGTGGCTTTCACCTGATTTCAGTTTTGGCACCCGTCCAAATTTACGCTCTATGCGTCGGTTGTTGGGAAAGTTGGTGCCGGGTTCCAGTCCGGTGACATAGCCTTCACCTTCGGAATTGGTGTTTTTCCATAGAGTGACATATGGCAGTTCCTTGACGGAGTAGGTCATGGAGATGCCCTTGTTTTTGGCACGATTGACCAATCCGATGGTGGTTTTGCCGTCGCGTCCGGCCAGGGCGGTGATGCAGTAAACTTGTTCGACAAATCCTGAAGTGGGTCCCTGGTATTGAGCATATTCGTTCACCGATTCTGCGGCGTGATCATTGAAAGGCATCACTTTGGCAACCGGAGCCAGGAATTTGGAACCTTGTTCCAGCAAGGGGGGACCGTAGTTGGCGTGGTATAGGATCTCGAATTCCTGGGGATCGTCTCCACGATTGGTGATGGTGTCGGAGATGCGCAAGGTTGGTGAATCAGGCGTGGTGGAAATTTCGGTCCATAGTTCCAGCTTGGGCCCGTAAAACATGCGTTCATCCACACGACCACGGATGTGGATGCGGTAGGGCGCCTCGCGATCAATGACAACTTCCACTTCGCTGGCGGGGATGTTGGCGATTTTGCCGTGGAGTGTCAGGTCCATGACCGCTTCGTCACCCACGTTGTTGATGAAGGAATCCGTGCCTGGATGACCGTTGCTTTCGAGGCCGCAACGCACCATCCATTCGTTGAAACCCTCCAGCCATCCCAGTCCGCCTCGATCTTCCAAACGAATGTGTTGTGGATGCACCACTTCTTTGACGGGTGAGTTCCATCCCAGATAGATGTCTTCCATGCGCGCGTTCAGGATACCCATGCCGCGTGTTGGGATGACGGAGAATGATAGTTTGCCGTTGTTGACTGTGATGAGGTCGACGCCTTCTTGTTTGCCTCCGTGTAGGGTTTGTTTGGTGATCGTCCAAACCGGCGCTTCCGGAGTGATATCAGCTCCGCTCATTTGCCATGCGTCGACATGGATGTTTTGCTGGACGCTGGTAAGGGTGATCTTCAATGGTTCTTTGCTGTTGGCCTCCAAAAGAGTGGTCGCCATAAGAAGTGGAAGGATGATGCGTTTCATTAGTTGAAGGTTTGGATGGTTAAGAGAGTGATAGTGCATTTTCGACGGCTGTGCGCATGACTGATGCTTCGGGACGTACCCCCGTCCAGTAATCCACGCTGGTGATGCCTTGATTCACGATCATGCCCAGTCCATCCAGCGTGGCGCAACCGGCCTGTTTGGCTTCGCGTAACAGCCAGGTTTCAGGTGGGCTGAATATAACGTCCGCCACCACGATGGAAGGCTTGAGAGTCGTGAGGTCAATCGGCATGGTGGCGTTGCCATCGTAAAGGCCAATAGACGTTCCATTGACCAGCACGTCGGTGTCTGCTGGGATTTGAAAGGTGCCGGACCACGGAACATAATTTGAATCCAATTGAAGTTTGTCCACGAGAAGTGTGCTCAAAGCCTGACCACGTTCTGTCGAGCGATTGACGACGGTGATTTGCCCCGCTCCCGCCAATCCGAGTTCCACCGCAATGGCGCGCGCCGCTCCTCCTGCGCCCAGGATGACGATCTTCTTTCCGGCTGGATCAATGAGTGATTTTAATGATTCCAGGAATCCTTTGCCGTCGGTGTTTTCTCCAATGAACTTTCCGTCACGTTGAACAACACAATTGACCGCCCCCATGATCTCGGCGGATTTGCCCAGGCCATCCAGGTGTTGGATCACCGATACCTTGTGGGGCAAACTGCAATTGAACCCTTTGAATCCCATGGCGCGTGCACCTTTGACGGCATCCGCCAAATCGGCGGACGCGACTTCCATGTTGATGTAGCGGTAGTGCAGTCCGTGATGGCGAAAGGCTGCCTCGATCATTTCAACGGTTGGATTGCCCGCTGCGCCTTCCGACATGGAGCCTACCAGGGATGGAAGGAAATCCGGTGTAGATTCGCTCATGACGTATCTGGTCGAAAGTGGACGGTTTACTGCAAGTCCGGATCTTTAAGTCCGTCTTCCTGGCGGTAAAGGCTGGTTGGAATCAACTGTTCCGGTGGCACATCCTCGCCTTTGGAGTGGGCGATGATGGATTTGACCACCTCGACACCCATGCGATCCGGAAACTGGATCGGATCGGCATAGATCTTTCCGTCCTTGATGGCCTGTTTGCCTTCCGGTTGGCCATCGAAACCGATAATCAACACTTGATCGGCCTTGCCAGCCTTCTCCAGAGCAGCTCTGGCGCCCAGGGCGGAAGGATCGTTGATGGCAAAAATGCCGCGCAGATCGGGGTGGGCTTGCAGGGCGTCTTCGGCCGCTTTGTAACCGATGGCGTGGGAACGACCACCCACGCCGGCCATGACCATGTCAATTTTGTTAGGGGATGCTTGATTGTACGTGTCGATGATTTCACGAAACCCTTTTACCCGTAAACGACAGGATTCAGCCTGGGCGAAATGCAGAATGGCGACCTTGCCACCCGCCGAGCCGAGTGCATCGATCATGGCTTTGCCAGCTTCCTTGCCGCCGCTATAGTTGTCCGTAGCGACTTGAGTCAGGATTTTAACCCCGGGTTCATTGCAGGGAATATCCACCGTGATCACCGGGATGCCCGCCTCATTTGCTTCCTGGATGACCGGCACAATCGAGCGGGATTCGCATGGGCTGAGAACGATCGCCGAAACCTTTTTCACGATGAAATCCTTCACCTGATTGGACTGTTTAGCCACATCTTCATCGGCGCTGAGCACGATGGTTTCATACCCCGATTTGGCTCCTTCCAAAGTGATGTGATCTCCAATTACCTTGAAGAAAGGATTTTTAAGAGTGAGCAAGGAAACCCCGATGGTCTTCTTTGTGGAGTTTGTTTGAGCTTCCGTGCTGCCATCTGTTTCGTTTTCAATGGGAGCCGGCTTCCCACATCCAGTGGCCAGTGACCACAAGGCGATGCATGCTACAGTTAGTAAGATGTTTGATACATTGTTCTTCATAAATTCATTTGATCACAAAGTCGTCTTGTATCTCTTAAACATGACACGCCACGACTGATTCATTGCTCTGGATGGCCATCATCTTGACGAAAATCCTATGTGGGCGCAAGGACTCACTTCTTGCAGATTCATGCTGGAATCATTTAATCTCCATCTCGAAAGCAACGGTTTCAGGAACAAATCTCTAGTTTTCTTCATATTCTTAATCTTCGTGCCTTAGTGACTTCGTGAGAGAAAAAGAGAAGAAGGGTTCACACAAAGCCACAAATGCACTAAGAGGTTTCAGGTTTGCCGGGTATTTGTTGTGAGCAGGTTGTTATTTTCGGTCGTTTATATTGAAAAACATTTAGGCGAAAAGATTCGAATCTATGATTAAAAGTATTGGAGTCATTGGTGTAGGGGGAGTGGGGGGATATTTCGGTGCCAAGCTGTGCCGGTTGCTCAAAACAGAGCAGGCATTGCAAGTTTCATTTCTGGCCAGGGGAATGCATCTGGATCAGATTCGAACGAACGGCCTGCATGTTATGGCGCAGGATGAGCCCGAATGGACTGCCCACCCTGCTTTGGCCACGGATGAGATCTCGGAATTGGGTGCGTTGGACCTGGTCTTGCTGTGTATTAAGGAATATGACCTCGACCGGGTGCTGTTGGAATTGGAGGCATGCACCAAACCTTCCACCATCATTCTACCCCTGCTCAATGGCGTGGATGTGGCAACTCGCGTGCGCCGAAAGATTTCATCCGGGATCGTGTTGCCAGGCTGCGTATATATCGGAACCCACATTCAACAACCAGGAGTGATTGAACAGAAAGGTGGCGCTTGCAAAATTTATCTGGGACCTGATCCAGAACATCCAGAAATGCGACCCGATGGTTTGTTGCAACTTTTTACAAGCGCTGGAATCAAGCACGAGTGGAAATCGGACATTCAATCAGAAATCTGGCAGAAATTCATCTTCATCGCCGGATACGGAATCGTCACGGCAGCGTTTGGCAAAACATTGGGCGAGGTGCTGGGTGACTCGGGGCTCAAAGGCGAAGTAAAGCAAGTCATGCATGAAACTGCAAATCTTGCCAAAGAGTTGGGTGTGTCACTGGACGCGGACATCGTGCAGCGATCGCTTGAAAAGGGAACTCAGTTTCCATTCGAAACAAAAACATCCTTCCAACGCGATTTTGAAAATCCGGAAAAACCCGATGAACGCCGACTGTTTGCCGGGGCCATCATTGAGCTGGGGGAACGTTTGGGAGTGGATACGGCTTACACCCGCCGTTTGTATGGGGTGATCAATGATCGGAAACCTTTGTTTTGGGGGTAGTTGGTTGGATTGATTGTTTGGTGGTGTTGGTGGGGAGGGTAAGCTTTTTGACTGTTTGTTTTTTTATCCTCAGATA
>JAQCFT010000020.1 GCA_027619545.1 Verrucomicrobiota bacterium
TGTATATTGTAGGGCTGAGCACTCAAACCAACATCTGAAAGTGCGACGCCAATCGTAACAAGGCATATCAAGATACACTGCTTCATAAGTTTTCTTCATTAAGATTTAAGGGATCATATTTATGCAACATGTTTCATCGATACTGTGCAAGCTTTTTTCACTCGACTCGACGGCGTTTATCACGGCTTTTGGTGCTTCCGGCATCAACTCTTAATATTGGGGCCCCCCCTAATATTTGGCAATTATTTGGCAAGCGGCCCCGTTCGGACACAGCAGGACACAGCGAGACCAAAATTGACCTGAATCTGCAATGCGGTGCGAAAGTTTTTGAGAGTCAGGGAGTTTTTGAGGCAAAAAGGGCCGATAATCGAAGAAAATTGGTTGCGGGGACAGGATTTGAACCTGTGATCCCTCAGTCGCGGGATTATGAGATGGCATGAGTAGTTGGCTGGAGAGCGCTGAAGCGTTAAACCGATCAATGATATGAATAATAGAATACAGTCATCCATCAGCAATAACATCAACAAGGATCAAACCACCACTCCCAAGTATGAAACAATCAAGTTGGGTCTGGACGTACACGCAGATAGCATCGTCGTGGTTCGAATCATTGACCATAGTGGACCTCAACCCGCCCAAAGGTTCTCGCCGGTCAAGTTTCTCGATTGGGTGAAAACTCAACTGCCTCTGGCTCGGTGCGTTCACAGTTGCTACGAAGCGGGTCCTTTCGGTTTCGTCCTCCATCGCCAACTTACCCTCCTTGGGATCAATAACGTTGTAACACAACCTGTCTGTCTGGATGAACGTCACAAGGGTGTGAACCATGACAAAAGCGATGCCCGAGAATTGGCTCAAAGGTTGGATCGATACGTGGCGGGTAATCGCTATGCCTTGGCGACAGTCCGGGTTCCTACCCCCGAGGAAGAACATGCCCGAATCCGGAGTCGCCAACGGGAGCAACTTAAACGTGAACTTCAGAGAATATCAGCTCAAGGCCGTAGCCTGCTGCTCAGCCAAGGTTACCGAGAGAAAGGGGCCTGGTGGAAGACCGCACGTTGGGAAACTTTGAGACCTCGACTCCCTGATTGGCTGACCGAACGGTTGGATGTTTTCTGCCGATTAATCGCGAGCTTAAACACTGAATTGAATCAAGCCACAGCCGAGTTGAGTAAGGTTGCACCGGCGACTCGTCCTCTTGGCATGGGGGGGCTGACTTATGAAACAATTGAAAGAGAGGTAGGGGATTGGAACCGCTTCACAAACCGTCGTCAAATTGGCAGTTATACGGGGCTCTGTGGCGGTCTCAGTGCCAGTGGGCGCAGCAGTTATCAGCTATCGATTACAAAGCACGGCAACGTGCGATTACGAACTGCGCTGGTCGAGATGGCCTGGCGATTATTGTTATGGCAAAAGGAATGTAAGCTGGTGAAGAAATGGAAATCGGTATTGGCAAATCCTCGAGCCAGCGGTGCCGCACGTAAAAAGGCCATTGTCGCCATGGCTCGACAACTGGCTGTGGACTTATGGAGATGGCAAACCGGACGAATAAGCCCAGAGGACTTGGGATGGGTAATGAAGGGGGTTTGAAGTCTCAGTCTCCCCTCATAGAACAACACTTTTAACCAGGATAAAGATGGACTGGAAAGATTTGAAACGGCACGTGCCCGGAACCCAGGCGGGGTCAGAAATGGTCCGATTATGAGATGGGGTACGTTCGTTTCTTGGCTGTGACCGTATGAGTCACGAGGTGCCGAAATTAGTAATAAATCGTGCACGGATAGCAGGATGAGCAACGGCTAAGACCGTCGCCAGAGCCAGGAAAACGTTTTAGATTTTCCATATCCTTCGAGAAAGGAACAAAAAGAAGAACCTGAAAAAAACAGAAAATGCACTTGGGTGCTTGACACTACTCATAGCAGCCTGACGAGCTACCGGGCTGCTCCTTCTGAAGGCCGGTAAAATTGTAGAATCCTTGACCTCCTTTTTGGCGTTTGAGGAAGGATTCGACCTTGCGTGCCTCCGATAAAGTGGGATACTCCTGATTCCATACCAGTTTCCAAGGAAGGTGATTACGTGTCCATTTGGATTCTCCGGTATTGTGTTGCACTAGTCGATGTTCAGGATCAACGCTGACACCAATGTAGTGTTGCCCCTGTGTATTTCGAATGACATAAACCCAATGTGGCTGAGTTGAATCCATTGGAATTAACGAAGAAAATTGGTTGCGGGGACAGGATTTGAACCTGTGACCTTCAGGTTATGAGCCTGACGAGCTACCGGGCTGCTCCACCCCGCGAACCGAGTGAGTGGCGAATATGTTACGTTCGCCGAGTTGTTTGCAAGCGAATTCTTGCGACAACTTAAAAATCTTTTTTATTAGACAGGGATTCGAACCTGTGATCCCGCGACTGCGGGATTATGAGCCTGCCGAGCTACCGGGCTGCTCTACCCCGCTAATCGAGTGAGGTGGCGAATATGCAGGTTTCCTTACGTGGACTGCAAGGGAATTCTCAAATTAATTACAAAAAAGTTTTGATTCCTATGCTGTTTCCTTTTTAGCAGCCATTTCTTTGATGCCCAGGGCCAGAATGATGATTCCCAGGACGGCGATGACGCCGAGGAGGCCAAAGTATTGGCTTTTGGAGATTTCCTTGCCGAAGAGGATCAGGGTTTGGCTTTGTTGAAAGGTTTCGCCTGCTTCGCCTGACATTTTGCTGGTGTGGTAAATAAATGGCGTCAGCATCAAACCTGCGCCCACGATGATCCGGATGATTGCACTGCTCATGATGGCTGTATTGGATGGGTTCGAAGGGGTTTTGTCAATATGGGGGTGGTTCTATTTGTTTTCTCGTTCGGAAATTTCTTTTTGTCGATATAGTCAGGCGACGGCAACCATTGACGTTAATCAACAGGCTGTGCATACTTGGCAAAGGTTGATGATTCATCCAGAAGACATGATCGAACCGGAATGGCTGGAGTGGTATCAGATGACACCACTTCAACGTTTGGAGGCATCGGAACGACTCCGACAAGATTACCTCGCCATGGGAGGCAGCCTCGAACCTGACCCTGACCCTCAGAGCCCGTTCTGGAGCAGGGAAGAAATCGAGGCCTTTGCCAAAGTCCACGCCAAAGCCCGCGAACGCGCTTTCAAATTAAATAAGCCATGACTTGTTCCGGACTTTAAACAGTTCTGAGTGTCATGAGACGGCATGACGTGAAATGTTTGCTGATGGGAGGGCAGGCATGTGTGCTTTATGGGGCTTCAGAGTTTACCAAAGATGTAGATTTTGCAGTCCTCGCTGAACCTGACAATCTCAAACGAATTGGTCTTGCCATGGAAGAATTGCAGGCAATCGTTATTGCAGTGCCTCCGTTTTCTGATGAATGCCTGGATCAGGGGCTGTCTGTTCACTTTCGGTGTCAGGCGGTGGATGTAGAAGGTTTGAGAGTGGATATTATGACCCGTATGAGGGGAGTGGATTCGTTTCAGATTTTATGGAATCGACGTAGTATCATTCTTGATGCCCATGGAAATGAAATATCCGTTTTAAATGTCCGGGATTTAGTAAAAGCAAAAAAAACGCAACGAGATAAAGACTGGCCCATGATCCAACGTCTGATGGAAGTGCAATACTTGAGCGGCATTGAGGACTGTGCTCGTCCGGATATTGACTTTTGGCTTCAAGAGCTTCCAACCCCTGAATTGTTGATTGAAGCTGTTCAAAAGTTCTTAAAGGAGGCTGATGTGCTTTCACCCACGCGTCCTTTACTCAAAATCGCAATGAATGGGGATGTTGAGAAATTGGATCGTGCGTTGATGGAAGAAGTAGCCCGTGAGAAGGAGAAGGATCGTCAACACTGGGCTCCCCTTCGTGAGCGATTGGCTCAGTATCGGCGTGAGGCGAGAGGAGACCATTGATAACATCCAAAAAACAGGATTGTTTTGCGTTTGAATACAGGTTGTTGCGCAACTTGCTGAATTAATTTGAGTTAAGGTGGTATCACGTTCAGGGACCTGCGGCCGCAGGTCCCTGCCACAGGGTGGCTAATCCGGTTGAATGCGTTTTGGAACCATTATTCTTAGATTTTTCTATGATTGGCTTCCAGTTTTTCTTACTAAATGGGCTGCAATAAATGATGACGAGTGCAGAGATCAGACAGTCGTTCCTGGATTTTTTTGAATCCAAGCAACATTCCATCGTGAAATCGTCCAGCCTGATGCCGGACGCGCCCAACTTGCTGTTCACCAACGCGGGGATGAATCAGTTCGTACCCATCTTCCTGGCGCAGCAGAAGTGTCCCTATGATCCGGGCCGGGCGGCGGATACTCAGAAGTGTATTCGTGCCGGTGGTAAGCATAATGATCTGGAAGATGTGGGGATGGATACTTATCACCATACTTTCTTCGAGATGCTGGGGAACTGGAGTTTTGGCGATTATTTCAAAAAGGAAGCCATTCACTGGGCCTGGGAGTTGCTGACTGAGGTGTGGAAATTCCCAAAGGAACGTCTGTATGCAACGGTCTACAAACCGGATCCCAGTAAGGGTGATCCTGCCGAGTTCGATCAGGAGGCTTACGATTTCTGGGCTGAGATTTTCTCGGCGGCGGGATTGGATCCGAAGATCCACATTGTGTTCGGCAACAAGAAGGACAATTTCTGGATGATGGGTGATACCGGTCCTTGTGGGCCTTGTTCGGAGTTGCACATTGATTTGACGCCTAATGGGGACACCAAAGGTGCTCTGGTCAATGCCGACAGCGCTGAGTGCATCGAGATCTGGAATCTGGTGTTCATTCAATTCAATGCCAATCCGGACGGCACTTTTTCCGATTTGCCGGCCAAGCACGTGGATACCGGCATGGGATTCGAGCGTGTGGCGAGCGTGATGCAGAACACGCGTGGATTCACTGAGTTCAACCGGGTGATTTCCAATTACGAGACCGATGTGTTTCGTCCGATCTTTGATCGTCTGGAGGAAATGAGTGGCAAGAAGTATGGCTCCACTTTGCCGAAGGAAGGGCATGCGACATACACCGATCAAGAGAAGACCGATATTGCGTTTCGTGTGATTGCGGATCACATCCGGACGCTGAGTTTTGCCATTGGGGATGGCATTATTCCGGGGAACACGGATCGTAATTATGTGTTGCGACGCATTCTGCGGCGTGCGGTGCGATATGGCCGCTCGCTGGATTTTCATGAGCCGTTCTTTTATCAGTTGGTGGATGTGTTGGCGGAGAGAATGGGGGATGTGTTCCCTGAGATCCGTGAACGCAGATCGATGATTCAGGAGACCATTCGTACGGAAGAAACCGCGTTCAACAAGACACTTGATCGTGGTATTCAATTGTTTTCGGATCAGGCCGATGGCATGGCGTCCGGTGGTGAGATTGATGGGGAGTTTGCTTTCAAGTTGTATGACACTTATGGGTTCCCATTGGATTTGACCGAATTGATGGCACGCGAACGAGGGTTGAAAGTGGATTCGAGTGGATTCGAAACCCACATGGAAGCCCAGCGTGAACGGGCGCGTGCCGCTCACAAGCAGGAGATCATTTCCGTATCACAAATTAAAACGACCGAACCAACAAAATTCCTCGGATTCGACGCATTTCAGACTGAGGCCAAGGTGTTGGAAGTCGTCAAAGAGAAGGATGCTCTGGCGGTTGTTCTCGATTCCACCGTGTTTTATGCCGAGATGGGGGGGCAGGTAGGGGATCGTGGTTTGATTCGGGGCGGGGGCCAGTTGTGGAATATACAAGACACGCGCAAGGCCGGGGATGCCTGGTTGCATTTGCTGCCCTTAAAGGGAGATGTCAGTGCCGAGGACATCCCGCAGGCCGGTCAGTCTGTGGTGGTTGAAATTGATTTGGATCGACGTCGGGCCATACAACGTCATCACACCGTCACGCATCTTCTTCATTGGGCGTTGCATGAAGTGATGGGGAAGGATGTCAGCCAGAAAGGTTCCTATGTGGGGCCTGAGAAGCTGACCTTTGATTTCAACAGTCGTCCATTGACCAAGGAGCAGGTGCGTGATGTGGAGAAATTGGTCAACGAACGCGTCATTGAGAATGCCGGTGTCAATTGGCAGGAGGTTCCATATGACGAGGTCAGTTCGCGTGAGGACATCATGCAGTTTTTCGGCGACAAATATGGGGACAAAGTTCGGGTGGTCCAGATCGGTGGTGAACGTGGTGGATTGAACGGCTACTCAATGGAGCTTTGTGGAGGTACGCACACACAGGCCACCGGCGAGATCGGGTTGTTCCGTATCGTGGCGGAGTCGGCTATTGCGGCCGGTATTCGGCGTATTGAGGCATGCGCTGGCATGGAGGCTTATGGAAATGCGCTGTCGGAATCGCAGTCGCTTCATTCCATTGCCGCTCAATTGAACACGCCTTTGGGCGAGTTGGATCGCAAGATCGAGTCCTTGTTGAATCAACAGAAACAATTGGAGAAGCAACTGCGAGGTCTGCAGGAACAGCAGGCATCGGGCTTGGCGGATCGATTGAAAAACAGCGCGGTTCGTTTGCCTGCTGCCGGGGATGTGGGTGAGTGTCCGTTCATTCTTGCCAATCTGGGCGAAGTGGAAGGCAACGCCATTCAAACGACCGGGGACGCGCTGAAATCTGAATTTGAAGGGGTCATTGTTCTGGTAGGGAAATCAGGTGATTCGGCGGTACTGCTGGCCCTCTCAGGCAAAGCGTGGCAGAAGACCTATCCCGCGGGCAAAATCATCCAAACTCTGGCACCTTTGGTGGATGGAAAGGGCGGCGGAAAACCTGCCTTTGCACGTGGAGGCGGCAAGTCGCCTGACAAACTGGATGATCTGATTCAACAGGCGCCCGGTTTGATTGCTGGTATGGTGTGAGTAGGAGTTTTTTTTGACGGGATTAACAGGATGGACTGGATGATATCCTTTTGATCAGTGTCAATAGTCGGTTTACGTTCTGACTCGTTTAAGAAGGATGAAAAATGATTATGCACAATCCAGCCCATCCAGGTGAATTGGTTAAGCATGACTGTTTGGATGCCCTGGGGCTGAGTGTCACAGAAGGCGCGAAAGTTCTTGGAGTGACATGACAGGCGTTGAGCAATTTGGTTAGCAAAAACGCCGGTTTGTCACCGGAAATGGCCATCCGACTGGAGAAGGCCTTTGGAAGTTCAGCTCAGGCATGGTTGAAAATGCAAATGCAATATGATCTTTGGGTGGCTCAACAGAAAGCTTCCGAGATCAAGGTCGAGCGTTACCAAATAGCCTGAATCTTATATCAACCTTGTCTTGGGAGGGCGTTTGGATAATATCCGCGGATGAACCCTCATCAGGATGGATATGGTCACAGAGCCCTTCGGCTTTCCTGTATTGTTTTCTTTTCCACGCAATTGATCGGTCTGGGCGCCACGCAGCAGATCGGTATTCATGAATTCACTCTTCCGGATGGTTTCGTGATTGAGCAGGTGGCCGGGTCGCCGCTGGTGGATCGTCCGATTGTCGCGGACTATGATGATCAGGGACGTCTGTATGTGGCGGATTCGTCCGGATCGAATGACAAGGTCCAGCAACAGTTGGAGGACAAACCGCATCGCATCGTTCGACTCGAGGACACGGATGGCGACGGGGTGTTTGACCAAAGTGTCGTCTTTGCCGAAGGACTGATGTTTCCGGAAGGGGTGCTTTACCATGACGGCGCCATCTATTGTGGAGCGCCTCCGGAGATCTGGAAGTTGGAGGATACCGACGGGGATGGAGTCTGTGATCGGCGCGAAGTCTGGTTTGATGCGAAGACATTGACCGGTTGCGCGAATGACATCCATGGTCCGTATCTGGGGAAAGACGGCTGGATTTATTGGGCCAAAGGTGCCTTTGCCGAGCAAACCCATACTTTGTTCAACGGTCAAACCATCCGTGATTCCGCTGCTCATATATTCCGCTGCCTGCCTGATTTGAGCGAATTTGATTCCGTGATGAGCGGAGGTATGGACAATCCGATCGAGGTGGTGTTTGATGACGCTGGCGAAGTGTTTTTTACGACGACCTTTTATGCGCATCCCAGAGGAGGGAAACGGGACGCGCTGGTGCATGCCCTGTATGGAGGGGTGTATCCCAAGGAACACGGAGTGCTGGATGGCTTGACCCTGACCGGTGCCTACCTGCCTGCCATGACGCATCTGGGACCTGCTGCTCCGAGTGGTTTGGCTCGCTATGAGTCAGCGGCGTTTGGAGAAGATTTCCATGGCAACCTTTTCAGTACCCAGTTTAATCTGAGAAAAGTTCAACGTCATCAGCTCATTCCAGATGGAGCGACCTTCCGTACTTTGGATTCAGATTTTGTTGTGTCGTCACATCATGATTTTCATCCGACCGATGTGCTGGAGGCAGGGGACGGATCCCTTCTGGTGGTGGACACCGGCGGGTGGTATAAACTGTGTTGTCCGACCTCGCAGCTTTACAAACCTGATGTATTGGGGGCGATTTACCGGGTGCGAAAAGTGGGGCTGCCAGCGGTTGCGGATCCGTTTGGGAACGACATGGAATGGCGTTCAATCCACGTGTTTCAACTGATTGCTTTACTGGATGATCCGCGGCCGCAAGTCAGAGAGCGAGCCATTCAGGCTCTGGTAAAAATAGGAGAAGCTGCCGTTGCTCCTTTGTCTACAACCCTATTGTCGGAACAATCTACACTTGTTGCCAAGCAACATGCTATTTGGTCGCTGACCCGCATGGATTCCAAAAATGCCAGGGCGGCCGTCAGGAATATGTTGAGTGAACCTGAGCCAAGGCTCGTTCGTACCGCCCTTCATTCTGTGAATGTTCGGAGGGATAAGGAGGCTGTCGGGGATCTGCTCACCCTTATCGGACATCAGGATCCTCACATCGCTCGGAAAGCGGTGGAAGCCATTGGGCGAATCGGTGAGAGCCAGCTGTCGGATGCTTTGCTATCGCGTGTTCATCATGTCTATGACCGTTCTCATGAACACGCGCTGGTTTTTGCGTTGATTCAATCAGGAGCGCATCCCAACAGTCTGAAAAAAGTCATGCATGAGGAGGAGAATGAAGCTTTGCGTCGGGTGGCATTGCTTGCTTTGAGTCAGATTGCCGGAGAACAATTGGCTGCTGGCGAAGTTGCGGAACTATTTGGTTCGGAGTCTGACATATTGAAGGAAACGGCCTTGTGGGTGGCTGGTTTCCATCCGGAATGGGGTGGTGAGTTGGCTGACCATTTCGCCAGACAATTGCAACACGCATCATCAGATGCCGAGAGGATATCCGAGCTTGCCTCTCAGGTGAATTTGTTTGTGTCGAATCCGAGCGTTCAACAGCGATTGGCTGCCTTGCTGGTAGATTCGGATATTTCACTGGATGTGAAAGAGGCGGTGCTGAAGATCATGCAATCCGGAAATCTGCGTCAGGTTCCAGCGAGTTGGGTCAAAAGCGCCGCGAACGTATTGGTGAATGAATCCTCCGAATTGAAGCAACTTGCTGTTGAAACGTTGAACCATTGGCCGCTCAATGATAGTCATGCCGCGACGTTGATTCCCGTGATAACGGCGATTGACGCCAAACAGCCTGAGTCCGGAGCTTACCGGCTTCAGGTATTGGGAATCCTTTCGCAATTGCAGAAAGAATTGAATGATGAGCAGATTGCTCACCTCACGTCCCAGTTTCGGAAAAGTGATGACAATGCCTTGCGGGATCAAGTCGTGGACACGCTGAGAGCGTGTCGTTTGTCGACCACGCAACTTCGGAGTGTCTTACCCGTGTTCGACCAATCCGGGCCGCTTCAATTGGCAAGTTTGGTAGAGTTGTTCCATGGGGCGGCGCTATCTGAGCTGGGGATGAGCCTGATGGATCGACTGGACACGGCTCCGGCCAAGTCCTCTGTTCGCCCCGATCTCCTGTTGTATGCCATTGAATCCTTTCCCGACGAGGTCAAAGCCCGTGCGAGAGCGTGGCTTCAGTCCATGGAAATTGATCTGGACGGCCAGCGTGCCAAACTGGACGCACTCGCTGCCAGTCTTCCCCCTGGAGATGTGCGACGCGGGCAGGCTGTGTTCAAGCACGAATCGACCGCCTGTTCGGCATGTCATCAAGTGGGATATGTGGGGGGGCAGGTTGGTCCTGATTTGACTCGGATTGGCTCCGTTCGAACGGAGCGGGATTTACTGGAGGCCATTGTTTTTCCAAGCGCGAGTTTTGTGAGGAGTTACGAACCCATGATGGTAGAGACCAAAGATGGAGAGCTTTATTCGGGTGTGATGCATTTGATGGCTGACGATCAAATCCGCATGGTAACCGGTGCGCATTCTGAAGTAATCCTGAATCAGGAGGACATTGAAAGCATGCGTCCGGGACAAGTTTCCATTATGCCGGCTGGTTTGGACGAGGTCTTATCTCCACAGGAATTATCCGATTTGATGGCATTTTTGAAATCACGAAAGTGATTGGGAATGCCAGGGACAACAAAGGGGTAAACTCCGTCTGACGCCCACTTCAAACCCCGGAGCTGTGGAAGCTTTTTCACGCAGCAAAGGAAATATCTCGGTCATTCGTGTAACGACAGAATTCCCGCGTTCCAAGTCGTTTGGTCAGGTTATAGTGATTGCCAAAAGCATTTGCGCATAAGGGCTCGCTGTTGCTTCTTTTTCTCACGCCCGCTTCGCTAGGGACGCGGAGACGCGGAGATTTTTCTGAAATTACTTTTGGATAACGGTATCATTGTTTTGGCGAAAACTTGTGATAGGGATGAGGCCTCCTATTCATTTTTGTGGTCTCGAATATTGACCGGAGTATTTCGTTGAGCTAGATTTGGACAACGCTTGATCGTGCGAACAGGTCCCGCCTGAATGCCTGTTCTGACATCGAGTGATCTGGGTGTACTGATAACCGTTTCGAGGAAATCACCTGAAAAGCATTATTTGATTTGTTTTCCCTTTAATCAAAGGGAAGCGATTCGCCGCGCTTGGAAGGATTGAATAATATGAAGAATCGAATACGCCAGAAATGGATTTATCAGGTCAATGGGCAAACATTAGAACACCCTCCCCGGGGTAATGTGGTTTATGAATCGCCACCCGAAGCCGAACCTTTGTCCAGGCTGCAAATGAAGAAGAAGTTGTTGATATTTCTGGGCATTCTAATGGTCTCAGCGATATCCGTGCAGGTGATGTTTTGGTTGGCGGGTGACAATGGTCGTTACGATCAGGAGGTTTTCAAAACCGATCTGACTCAGATATCGGTTTATTATCGCAAGCTTGTTTCAAAGGATCCGCCGCCGGGCGTATCAGTTGAAGTCGACGTCGGCAAGCAGAAGGAGGGAGTGGTTCAGCATCATCCATCAGAATGATCCGTGTAGAAGGAGGACGGAACTTGCCTCGTTCATTGAAGCATTTGTTGGATGCTCAACAGCAGGTTTTTCAACCAATGGAATTGGATGATTTTTTCCGAGTAAGCCCAAAAGCTTGCCGCAAAGAAGGTGTAACCCAGTATCCAGCTGAAGCACATTCTCTTTTCTCGTTTTGCGCGGGTAAATTTCCAATAGATCACGGCATTGACGATCCATCCCAATCCAATGCCACTCAATGCCAGCATATGCCAGATCGGTCTTGACGCGATTTGTAAAGACCCGAATCGGAGTGAACTGATGGCCGGAACTCCAATAAAGATGATCACCAACCATATTCCATTTCCCAGTTGAATCAGCCAGGATTTCATTTTCGGGGAAGAAGGAGCAAACGTAAAAAAGGCGGATGACCTCAAGTCACCCGCCTTTTCAGTAAAAAAAACGTGTTATCGCTTACCTCTTTTTTTGGTTTTGAGTAATTTTTCCGAGCGTTCCTGTGCGTCCTCTTTCAGGTCCTCTTCGAGATTACGGATGCCAGGCAATGCCTCGCGTTCTTCCTGAGCCACAATGGCGGCTTCTTCGGGGGTTTCCAGAACCGTTGCCCGAAGCAGAATGATGAGTTCTGTCATGTCATTACTATCTGATTTGGAGCGAAACAAGCCGCCCAGCAGGGGAATGTCTTTGAGGATGGGGACACCAGACTTGCTCTTGTTCTTGGTTTGCTTGATGAACCCGCCCAGCATGATTGTGTCGCCATCTCTCACGGACAAGGTGGCCTGTGCGGCGCGTTGGTTCACGACAGGGTTCGGGTTGCCGTCAATGATGACATCTCCGCCACGTTGATCCACGTTTTGGCTGATTTCCATGACGATGTATCCTTCCGGTGTGATGAAAGGTTGGACAGAAAGCTGGATGCCGATATTGATGTATTGAACAAAAGACTGGCTGCCGACCGAGCTGAAACCTCCCGTGAAACCACCGGTGACAATCGGTACGCTTTCGCCCAGAGTAAAGAAGCCGGGGATACCATGAGACGTTTGGATGCGCGGGCGCTGCACGACCTGTACGGAGCGGTCGTTTGCGATGGCCGAAACGGCCACGTTCAGCGAGTCATTATATTGGCCGAAGTAGCTGAAACCGCCAGGCAGTCCTCCGAAGCCATTGGTGGAGGTTCCTCCCAGGTAGTTTGAGCCAGTATCGAGATTGGAATTATTGGACATGGCCCCGCCATAGGTGAATTTCCCTGAGTTTTTGGGGTTCTGAGCCATGCTCACGCCGACAGTTTGATCGTCCCCGATGCCGACTTCCAGTACGATGGCTTCGATCAGCACCTGCGCCAACAAAACGTCCACTTTGGAAACCATGTTGGTGATCATGGTCAGGTCCTGCTTGTTGGCGAAAATCAGAAGCGAATTGGATCGTTCGTCCGGGACAATGCGGGCGTTGGCCAGCAGTTCGATTTCCTCTTCGCCATCCGCCGCACGATCGATGACCTGGCGCAACCGGTCCTGGAAACTGCTGCGATTGCTGGTGGTGGAACTGCGATTGACGGCAACCGGAGTGGAGGCCTGGAAGGGGCGATAGCCGCCACCAAAACCACCCCCGAAACTGCTTCCGTAGCCCCCTCCAAAACCTCCCATGGATGACCTGCCAAACGATGACGAACGACCTCCCAGTCCACCCCCAAATCCACCCATGCCACCGCCGAATCCGGAATTGATCCCACCACCGAATCCGGAATTAAATCCTGAACCCGTGTTGCCCGCACCCGTGCCGGTTCCCGCTGCGGCACCTCCTCCGCTGATGAGCGCCGCCATGGTGTTGTATAATTCACCGACCTTTCCATAGCGAATGGGGATGACTTCGAGTGAGTAATCCAGTTCGGGTTCGATGTCGATTTTTTCGATGACCTGTAACATTTGTTTAATGTTTACGGCATAGTCATGGATGATCAGGATTTGCGTGGAATCGATGGGGATCAACCCGTCCGGGTTGGCGCTCATCGGAGCCAGGATCTCGGCGACTTCGGATGGAGCGGATGAATTGAGCTTGATGGTCCGAGTCAGGAACATGCCGGAATCCGGAATCTGGGAGGCATCTTCCGAAGTGGCTTCCGGTGCATGTTGCATGGCTTCCTCTTTCGGGACAGCCTTGATGAATTTTTCTCCCATGGGAACCATGACTACATTTGCCAGGGCAAGACTTGTCGTGATGGCTTCGATGGCCTCTTCGGTGGTAAGTTCAACACCCGCCGCGGTCACCAGATTCACCGTGCCCTCGAGGGTGGGGGCGTAAAGGACCATTTTGCCGGTCAATTCACTATAAATGGTGAAAATCGGCTCCAGCGGCATGGCTGGGAAGTTGAAGGTGTGCATGTTTGGTACCTCCGCGTCTGCTCCGGCCGCTTTACCCCCGGCAGCCGCCAAAAGTCCGGCGATGTCCGGAATGCCGTTCTGCGAACCGGCATTCCCTGTGCTTTTGGTGTTGGCGTTGTTCCCTGCTGCAGTGCCACCCGGTGCCGGAATGGTTCCTGTGGAACCTATGTTCGGGACGCCTTGTCGCAAAGGGACGTTGTTACCAGGAACAGGCCGCGGGGTGGTGCGGTTGCTGTTGCCGGTGGCTCCCAAACTTGGAATGGTTGCGGGTGGTCGGCGTGTCACGTTATTCGTGTTTACGGCAGAGGTGCCGGTTGATCCGGAGCCCGTGATGGATGGGAGTCGTGTGAGTGGTTTCGGGCTTGCAGAAGGCGAAACCACAGGTGTGGCTGAAGCACCGTCTTCCTCCGCAGCGGCGGACGCTTCCTCGGTGGATTCCGCCAAAGGCTCCAGGGGTTGGTTGATGTTCTTATCCTGTTGCATGGCCTGACGCAGGACGGCTCTCAACCTGGCGTCCAGTTCCTCGGGGCTTTGCCCGCGGACAGGGAGGGTCAGGATGGGGAGGAGCAACAACAGCCAAGCGTGGCGGATGCTTGCTGTGCGGAGTGATTTATAAATTGGACGAGACATGATCCTGGATGGATATGGATTCGGGTTGAGCTTGTTCCTGGCTGGAATGTTCTGGCTGGCGGTCATGCTTTTTTTCGAATCCTCGGTTTTGTTTTTTAATGTTTTGGCGGTTTTGCTCAAATGATTATTTGTTTCAACACTTTATTCTTCCGAAGGTTGCTTTTGATAATTGGCAACCAGTGTCATGTTGCAGGTTAATTCGGAGTTTTGTGGTGGCTTTGGTTTCAAATCCAGGTCATGTACTCGGACCATGGATTCGCCTGAGCCGATCGAAACAAGAAAGTCGATGAGTTCCATATCGTCGGTTGTCACGGTCAGGCGGTATGCCTTTTGATCGAAGAAGACGTTGTTGGTGCTGTGATCATTGGAAATACGGACCGGACTGATGTTTGGTGTGGGCAGTTTGCTTCGACGGGCCTGGTCCTGGATGAGGCGGATCAAATCATTCGCCTGGGATTCGGTCGAGACATTCGAGCCAATCCCTTCCAGTTCCGTCAGCTTTGCCTTGAATTGAGTTGATTTGCTGATCAGGCGGTTGTAGGAGGCAATTTTCTGACGGGCTTGTTCCATTTTTTGTCCCATCTCACCCCAGTCACTGAAACGCGGCCAGACGAGGGCCATGTTCAGGATGATAAACACCACCAGACCAACGACCACAACCAATCGTCGTTCAAAGGCGCTCAGATTATAACGATCGAAAAAGGCTTGCATCACTCGAATCCTGATCTTCTCAGTTCACAATTAAAACTCCAGGTGGACATTTCGGATGTATCTCCGCGTCGACGTCCGGAAATGGCGCTGATGGTCGGGTCGCTGACACTTGAGAACAATGGTTTGTCGGCAACGGTGGCCGCAATCAAAGCTTCATGGTAGTCCGTCACCTTGTGGGATTGGTCCGTCGGGACGTTTCCGCGCAAGGTCAAAACCTTTCCCTGTCGAAAGTTGAAGGACAAAAGGGACAAACCGTCCGGCATCAGTTCGGAAATGACACGCAGGCTGTCCAGTGCGGAATACTTGAGGTCGACCTGTTCCTGCAGAATCTGGACTTTGGCCTGAAGCTCCATGGTATTGGTGTAGGAGTTGGCTTTGCTGCGCATGACGGTTTGCAACTCGATGCTTTCGCCGCGTCTCCATTCAAGTGCCACGAAGTAGAACAGAACGGCGAAAATGTAGACGAGCAGGACTCCTCCCAGACTGCTCATCCATAAGCCATCGACGTATTGTTGGCGGTATTTGGTCCGGATCTCGGACGGCATCAGATTGGCATTGGAACGGCTGCGTGTGGCGCGTTCGGCGCTTTCCTGGGCCAGTTCGTCGATGGTTGCCGGGGTGGATGTTTCAATCCCCTTGGAAGACCAGCCTTGCAAAGCATCCTGCCAGGCGGCTGGAACTTGTTCATGACCGACCAGGCGAATCACGGGCGCTTCCTGCATCCAGCCCTCCAGTTCTCCAACCCAGGCAGTGTTGTTGAGATTGTCGATGATCAGTTTGGCTCCGTGATCGGTCTTGGGAAGAGTGGTCAGTCCCACGTGTTGGGTCCATCCGTTGAAATGCCATGAGATCAGACAGTCGCAGGTATTCTCATTCCGTTCGATTACCTCGATCCGCACACGGTCGCCGTCTATCGGATCCGAAGCCAAAGCGTGCAGCCGGGGAAATTCGATGCGGTCCGACTGATAGCCCACCTGTTCCAGATCCCCGAGCAATGTTTCGATGGCCGAGCGTTCCGCCAACACCAGAAGGACGGTTTGTTGTGCCGGATCAGGGCAGGGGAGTGTTTCAAAGGTCCACACGATTTGTCCCACGGGAACGGGACTGAGTTTTTCGAGCTGAAACTCGAGCATCTGCCGGGTTTCAGCAAGGTCCTCACCTTTGGGGAGGTGAACAATGCGCAGGAAAATGTGCTCGGCGGGCAGCCAGGCGATGTTCAGTCGTTTGTGGAGAAACTGCCGCCAGGTTTGTTCGATCTGCCGTGGTGGCAGGGGCGTTTCTTCCGAGTGCTTCAGCTTGGATTTCTGGGCAACCTGTTTTTCTGAAACACTGAAATACCAGAGCTGTTTGGCGTCAGGGGTGACATGCATGACATTGCAGTCGGTCCACTTCTGCTTGCGCGCTTTTTTCTTTTTTTTGGGAGAGGTTGCCATGAAAGGGGTTTCGACTGTGTCAGTGATTAATCCGCCAGTAACTCCATATGTTCTTCGCTTTGAGTCACTCGAAGCACTTCTTCAATGGTGGTGACACCATTCTTGACCTTGTCCCATCCGTCCATACGGAGTGTGCTCATTCCTTGTTCCATGGCTTTTTGGGCCAGTGTGGATGCGGCGGAGCGATTGAGGATGAGTGGTCTCAACGCTTCTGTCAGCACGAGCAGTTCGTAGATGGCGATACGTCCCTGATATCCGAGTTGGTGGCATGTTTCGCATCCGGCGCCGTAATAAAATTTGGCCTTGCCGATGTCTTCTTCGGGAAAGCCGATTTTGCGGAGGTATGTTTCATCGACTTTTTGTTCGGTTTTGCATTCTTTGCAGATGGTTCTGACCAGTCGTTGAGCCATGACCGCTTCGACCGAGGATGCGACCAGGAAGGGTTCGATGCCCATGTCGATCAGTCGGGTAAAAGCGCTGGGTGCGTCGTTCGTATGCAGGGTGCTGAAGACCAAGTGACCGGTCAAGGCGGCTCGGATGGCGATTTCAGCCGTTTCAAGATCTCGAATTTCCCCGACCATGACCACGTTGGGGTCCTGACGCAGGATGTGGCGCAATCCCATGGCAAAGGTCAAACCGATGTCTGAACGCACTGGAATCTGGTTGATGCCCTTCAATTCATATTCCACCGGATCTTCGATGGTGATGATGCGTTTCTGAACGGAATTGATGGTGCTTAGAAACGCGTATAGCGAGGTGGATTTACCGGAACCGGTTGGTCCGGTCACCAGAATGATGCCGTGTGGTTTGACGATGAGTTCCCTGAGGGCGGATTCATGATCGGGATCGAATCCCAACTTGTCCAAACTCAGGAAAATCTTTCCGCGAGTCAGGAGGCGCAGGGAAACACTTTCACCGTAAACCGTTGGAACCGTGGAAACACGGATGTCGATTTCCTCGCCCTTGATGCGGACATTGATACGACCGTCCTGTGGGAGCCGTTTTTCCGCGATGTCCATGCCCGCCATGACTTTAACGCGTGAGATAAGGGCTGACTGAAAGCGTTTCAATTGTGGCGGCATCGGAGCCTGGTGAAGGATGCCGTCCACTCGGTAACGGATGCGCAACTCATCTTCCGCCGGTTCGAAATGGATATCTGTGGCACGGTCCTGGAAGGCTTCCCAGATGATCTGGTTCATGAACTTGATGACGCTGGCCTCCTGGTCGCCATCAGTGATCTCTTTGTCTTCGCCTACAATGAGTTCGATCGGTTCATCCTCTTCCAGTTCATCGAGTGTTTCCGCACCCACTCCGTAGTATTTCTTCAGCGCTTTTTCAATTTCCGCTTTCGGGGCCAATCCAAACTGCACCGGGCCTGAAGCTTCGTATTGAACGGCATTGATCATGCCCGGTTCGAAAGGATTGCTGACTGCGACCAAAAGTTCTCCGTTCTCTTCGGTGGCAGGCATGATGGAATATTGAAAGGCCACTTTTGTGGAGATGCGCGCCCGGACTTCGGGGGGCACGCTGACATTCTGGAGCTGAATGAAGGGCCAATCCAGGGTTTTGGCCAGTTGTTCAAGGAATTGCTCCTCGGTGATCCCTTTTTCACGGGAGAAAAATGACAACAAGGAATCGTCCGAACCGCCGTCGACTGCGGTCCGCCACTGCTTGCTCCAGGTGTCAAATTGCTCCGGTGAAACCAGAGAAGCCTGATTGAGAAGCGTTTTAATGGATAGAAAAGGCGTTGCCATGAGTTTCTCTACTTGCCCCTAAAAACGCCGCAACATAGGGAAAGTTGCGAAGGAGGTCAAAGGAAATGCGGAATCTGTGCTTTGAATGGGGATATTGCTTGCCTCAAACCGGATTTGAAGGCTCTTATCATTCTCATGGCTTCCATGCATGTCGGAACAATTACAGTGATAGGAAAAGACAAAACCGGAGTAGTAGCTCGGGTCACAAATTTTCTGTTTGAGCATGGGGCCAACATCGAAGCCCTGGACGAACAGGTTACTCGCGGGCACTTCAGCATGAATCTGCAGGCTTCCTGGCCCGCCAGTCGGTGGTCTCCCAAAATGATCGAAGCTGGTCTGGCTGATCTGGGGCGTGCCCTGGCCATGGAAATCAAGGTCAAGTTCACATCTCCCAGTGGTCGCAAACGCATGGCCATCTTCGCTTCATTGGAGCCTCATGCGCCTGCCGGGATACTTGAGGCGGTTGCCAAGAACACGCTTAAGGCGGATCCGGTCGTTCTGGTATCCAATCACACCGCCATGAAATCCCTTGCCAAAAAGCACAAGGTGCCTTTCAAAC
This sequence comes from Verrucomicrobiota bacterium, assembly GCA_027619545.1. Lineage (GTDB taxonomy): Bacteria > Verrucomicrobiota > Verrucomicrobiia > Limisphaerales > AAA164-E04 > AAA164-E04. Next base: position 18,813 of record JAQCFT010000020.1, read on the forward strand.
AGGTGAAATGGGACAATCGAAAACAGGGAGAAGAGGAATCCCTGGCATTGATGGAGCAATACGGAGTTGATTTCATTGTGCTGGCCCGGTTCATGAAAATTCTGTCGCCGACCTTTGTGTGGCATTTCAAGAACCGCATTATCAATATTCATCCCTCCTTGCTTCCCAGTTTCCCGGGACCGCAAGCTTATCGTCAGGCTTATGAGCACGGCGTGAAAATTGCCGGTGTGACCGCTCATTTTGTGAACATGCACCTGGACGAGGGCCCGATCATCGCCCAGGAATCCTTTGCGATCAAACCAACCATGACGCTGAAAGATGTGGTGGCTACCGGTCAAAAGTTAGAAACCCGCGTGTTGATCCGTGCCGTCCGGCTCTTTTTAAGCAAACGCCTCGATGTGCATTGGGGGACGGTGAAGGAAGTGTGAGCAGTCATGTGGTTCAAACGTCTCATCCGATTGTTGTGGGCCGTCTTTGGCAGGTTGTTGCTTTACGGGGTGGCGATGATCATCATCCTGAACATGATTGTCCGGCATCAGATGGAACAGCGAGGGCGCTCCTGGCGTGGTGGTGGAGGCGGAGGATGGCGTCGGAACAATGAACCCACCGACCGTTTTGCGCCCCGTATGAATCGGGAATATGATCTGTCCATTCGTGAGCAGATTGAGCATTATCCGCTGCACGTTTGCGTGGTGGACGGCAATGCTCTGGATCGATTCGGAGATCCTGTCGACTACGATCACCAGGGAATGGTTGTACGCTTGTGTTCGGAAGATTGTGTGCGGGAATTCAGAACGGATCCTTCACACTATACGAAGCAACTGTTGGATGCCTCGCTGACCCAGTGATGATTGATACTCGGGAGGGGCAAACTCATGCTTGAACCCACTTCAAACCTCTGTGCTGTGGACACCTTTTCAAGCTGCAATGGAAGCACCACAGTCATTCGATGAACGATCGTCTCCCCGCGTTCCATTTCTTTTGCTCAGCAACGTTTTCAAGGGGAAAATTTGGGGCGAGTCCCGTATGCGGGATCTCCCCTCCTTTGAATAAATAGTGAACAGTTCCAGGCATGACTGAATCAGGGCTGGTCATGTTTGAAAGTTGTTGGTATAGGGTTGTCGTCCTCTTTGATTGAAATAAAAACCTGCGGGTTGAATTCCAATGGAAATGGGGGGACACAAAAAAAAGCGCCGCTCGACTGGCATCGAGCGACGCGGGTCAAGAATGCGCCGGCCTTGGGGAGGCTACAGGTCGCGATCCTTGAGAATCACAAAACCGCGATGACCTTCGGCATTACCTCCAGTAACGTTAACAAAATTGCTGAGGTCGGCGTCGCGGTAAATTTCGGCAAAATCAAAGGGACTTCGGACCGGTTTGAAATTGACTTCGGTGATGATGGTTCCGGGCAGCAGGATTTGGTTGTCCGCCAGGCTTCCTTTTTCCACTTCCCACACCATCAGGCCCTCGGCGAGGTCGACCCCGAACATTTTGGCGCCGGATTCGTCGGCTTCCCTGAGCTTGAGCCCCAACGGGAGGTTTTGCGATTCCCGGGGTTCGTTGGCGGTGATGGCTGCGACGGGGGGGCGGGTCCATTCGCGCGGCTTGATGACCACCTGCAATCGTTCGTCGTTCCGTACCACGTCCAGTACGAGTGGTTTTCCAATACTTTGCGAACGAACCTGGTTCTTGAGTTGTTGAGCGCTGGCTACGGCTTTGCCGCCGACGGCAATGATGATGTCGGCTGGTCGCAAGGTTGATTCGGCAGCTGCGCTTCCGGCTTGCACGGAGGAGACGATCACTCCCTGGGATACGGAGGTCACCAGATCGTTCAGTTCATAGTTTTCGGTCAATGTTTGGATGCCGATTCCCAGCAAAGCTCGTTTGAATGTGCCGGTTTCGATGAGTTGATGGCCGATTTCCATGGCCATGTTGATGGGGATGGCGAACCCGATGCCTGTGTTGAGTCCGCGAATCATGGTGTTGATGCCAATGGCTTCCCCCCGGATATTGACCAGCGGGCCACCTGAGTTGCCGGGATTGATGTCAGCGTCGGTTTGAATGAAATCGTGATCCAGATTGCTGGACATGGCGACGGCGGATCGTCCCTTTGCGCTGACGTGACCGTAGGTGACGCTGTATTCGAGTTCGAATGGTGCTCCGATGGCGATGGCGAACTCGCCGACTTTAACTGCATCGGAGTCCCCGATCTTGATGGGGATCAAAAGAGATTCGGGTGCATCCACAAGTTGGATAACGGCGACATCGGATTGAGAATCGTAGCCCTTGACCAGTGCCTTGAAGATGCGGCCATTCATCAAGCGCACCCGGATCCGGCTGGCAGCTTCGATGACGTGGTAGTTGGTCAGGATGTAGCCTTCCTTGGAAAGTATCATGCCAGAACCTTTTCCATCGAAACGATCCCGAGGCCGCTCCGATTCGGAAGAGTCATTCCGCTCTTCCTCCTGGCCCTCGGGAGCGGGGCTTTGGTTGCGGAAAAACTCTTCCCATCGACGGCGCTGTTCCTCCGGCAAGTTGTCCAGTTCCGGATGGTTTTCAGGACTCAGCAGGCCTGTTGCTGGTTTGACAGGATGAGCCACCTCCACCACGACCACGGATGGCGCCACCTTGTCGGCAACTTCAATAAACGCCTTGTTGAGCTTCTGTGCCCAACTTAATACATCAGACACCGACTCATCGGAACCGTCCGCATGCACGTGCCATGTCAGGGTGCTCCAGCAGATCCCGGTCAACAAAATGGTTTGTATGGTTATCCAGCGCTTCATGGATGAATTACATCACGAACCTTTGGAACGCGACAATCGGAAAATGTTCAAACTTTCTTTGCATTGTCACTTGCTTCCGGTTGGGGTATAGATGTCGTGTCCCATGCAAAACCGATCTCACATATCCAGGCGCGATTTTCTTTGGCAATCCGGAGGCGGGTTGGGGGGGATAGCCCTGGCCGCCCTCCTGAAAGGAGACGGGTTGTTGGCCGGAACAGGAACGAATCCTGGTCCGGAAACCTTCATGCGCTTTCGTCCCCGCGCCAAACGTGTCATTCAGTTGTTCATGGCAGGCGCAGCGAGTCATGTGGATACATTTGATTATAAGCCTTTGTTGATCAGGAAGGATGGGCAGCCATGGGATCCGGGTGAATCGGTGGAATTGTTTCAAAGCAAACCAGGCAGCACGTTCGCCGCGCCGTGGAATTGGCGGGCATTTGGCCAAACCGGAAAACGCCTGAGCGACATCGTTGCCCCTCTGGGAAGTTGTGTGGATGACATGGCATTCATTCACAATCTGGTGGGCAAAACCGGAGTGCACAGTCAGGCGACCTATCTGCAGTCTACCGGATTTCAACGCCCCGGATTTCCGGGGATGGGGGCCTGGATCAGTTATGGGCTGGGGAGTTTGAATGAAAATCTGCCGGCTTTTGTGGTTTTACCTGATCACCGAGGTTACGCCTCCAATGGGCCAAAGAACTGGGATGCTGCATTTTTGCCAACACACCATCAAGGGACCGAAATTTTTCCAAATCGTGAAAATCCCATCAACGATTTGTTTCCGGCGAAGAACGGTTACATCACCTCAAACAGCGAAAAGGACGGACTCGCCTTATTGCAGGCAGCCAATCGAGAGCATCAAAAGGAACGGGAAGGGGACGAACGATTGGAAGCAAGGATTCGGGCTTACGAGTTGGCGGCGCGCATGCAGCTAAGTGCTCCGGAAGCCATGGACATATCGAAGGAGCCGGAATATATCCGAAAGATGTACGGGCTGGAACATGGCTTGCAAACCTTCCCCACCGAGATCAACGATGTCGAAGAAACCGACCATTGGGGGCGGAAATGTCTGGTGGCTCGACGGCTGCTGGAGCGGGGGGTGCGTTTTGTGCAGATTTGGTCGGGTAATGACAATGGTTTTCCGCGTCGTAATTGGGATTCACACGAGGATATTCACCGTGACCACGGACCTTTGGCTTTGGGAATGGCGCGCGGTACAGCCGCCTTGATCCAGGATTTGAAACAGCGTGGTATGCTGGAGGACACTCTTATTCTCTGGACCACCGAGTTTGGACGCATGCCATGCGCACAGGGTGGTAAAGGACGGGATCATAATCCGTTCTGTTTCACCAACTGGCTATGTGGTGGAGGTATCAAAGGTGGCACGACTTTCGGGGAAAGTGACGAGTGGGGTTTCAAGCCTGCTGATCGCAATCATCCCACCACGGTCTATGACATTCATGCCACCATGCTTCACCTTCTTGGCATCGATCACGAAAAAATGACTTTCCGACACAACGGTCTGGACCGGCGGTTGACCGATGTGCACGGGGAAGTGATTCGGCCCTTGTTGGGGTAACCTTTCGCCGTTTTATTTGTCACGCCCGCTTCGCTGGAGACGCGGTGGCGCAGGGAGGGGGAAGTATCTTTAAGGATTAGCTCAGTAAATCAATGAGTGAAGTCGCGTCGATCTTTTAACGCGGGGAAGGTTTGCCGCCATTCATCGACTATTTGCATATTGATTTCGCTTTCGATGACACATTCTTCTGCATCTGCTTTCGCAATGGTGGCCCCATGGGGATCCATGATGGCGCTGGCGCCGTCGTAGCCCAGGTAGGGATCCGACCCGCATCGGTTTAAACAGAAGAATTCTTAGAGGTTTTCAATCGCGCGTGCTTCGAGCAGGCGTGACCAGTGCATGGTTCGTTTGTTGGGCCAGTTGGCGATGACGATGAATGCATGGGGAGCTTGTTCCCTCAGCATGGCTTTGCGGAAAATTTCGGGAAAACGCAGGTCATAGCAGATAAAAGGACAAATCCTCAACCCACCGGGCAGTTCAAAACATTGAATGCTCTCACCGGCAGCGTAGTGCTCGCCTTCTTTGCCCATGGAGAAAGGATGAATTTTCTGATAACTTCCGGCGATCTCACCATCAGGAGTCAGCAGCATGGCTTCATTGGTTGGTTTACCGGATGTTTGGGATTGAGTCAGACCTGCCAGTACGTGGCATTTAGTTTCGCTCGCCCATTTCCTGAGGAATGCGGTGGTAGGACCATCCGGCGGCTCCTGGGTCAGGGGGGCATTCATGGAAAAACCGGTTGCAAACATTTCGGGAAGCACCAGAAGGCTGCCCTCAACTGGTGAGATTTGGTCGGTTAATTGCTCAATTTTTCGGAAGTTGGCTTCCTTGTCTTCCCAAAGGATGTCTGTTTGAAATGCGTAGGTTTTCATTTGATTTATCACATGCCTTCATCTCTGAGTTTTTTCAAACCCTTCAGCAATCGTTCGACCGCCTCATTGGCCGTCTCCTCTTTTAATGCTCCAAACGCTATGCGCAGATAACATCCATCATTCAGACCAAATGCTGTTCCGGGAATGATCGCCACTTGGTGTTCCCTGATCAATTTTTCCACGACGTGGAGCGGTTCCGCATCCATGTCCAGTTCGATCAGGATATAGAACGCTCCTTTTGCCGGAATGATGCGTACGAAAGGTGTCAGGTCTTCCAGTCCGTCCAGCAGATGGCGGCGTACGTGGTTCATGGACGGAAGATGTTGGGTGCAGTAGGATTTGCCGGCTGCCAGGGCCGAGACCGCCGCAAATTGGGAGATGGCCGGGGCACAGATCAGATTGGTGTCCTGAATCTTTTTAACTGAAGGCATCAAATCAGCCGGCATGACCATGTAACCAATCCGCCAACTTGCGAATCCAAAGGCCTTTGAAAGCGAGAACAACGAAAAAGTATGACCCTCACTGCCAGGCAGGCTTCCCGGAGAAAAATGAATGGCATCATCGAAGAGGAAATACTCGTATGCCTCGTCCGAAATATGGTAGATGCCGCGTTCTTTGCAGAGGTGGTTGATCTCCGTAAGGAGTGATTCCGGGAAAACCATGCCGCTTGGATTGTTTGGGGAAATGGTGACAACGGCGCGTGTTTTTGGCGTAATGGCTGCTTCGATGCCTGAAAGAGTGGGCAACATCCGGGTGTCCGGCTCGATGCCCTTCGGGACGGCTCCCAGCATGGTGATGGCCATCTCATGGTTGAAATAATAGGGCTTGGGCAGAATGATCTCATCTCCGAAATCCGCAATGGCCATAATGGCGTTCATGAAAGCCATGTTGCTGCCGGCAGTAATCATGAGTCGGTCTGCTGGATTGATCCGGATCTTGTTGTCGCTTTGAAGCTTGTCCCTTACAGCGGACAATAATTCCGGTATCCCTTGAACCAATTTGTATTTGTGATGAACTGGATCGGATTGAAATGTCTTGATGCCTTGCTGAACTTCAGGCGGCGGAGGGTAATGCACCACTCCCTGGCCAAGAGAAATGGTGCCAGGATGTGCTGCCACCCACTCTCCCACGATGGGGATGACCGGTGATTGAACTTCTTTGATACGATTGGCAATTGGAAACGACATCATGTCATGACTCTGGGGAGCATGTCCCCATTTGAATTGAATCCATCATCCAGATTTGCCCAAGGGAAGGCAAGGAAGAGTTGGTCGGGACACCCTATCGAGCCCTGCCATCGCAACGGTCTTAAATTGTCCGTTTTGTGATTTGCGTCAGATATTTCGAAGCAAGCAGTCATCGCAGGCCCCGCTTTCGTGTGGCAGGAGCCAGCTCCGGGATCCTGTCAAACCCGGCCACCTGCTGATGGGCCGGAATCAAGCGGTTATCCTGTTCGATCTGGTCAGGAACGCGGCTCTATCCCTGTTTGTCTTGCGTGCCTCATTCAAATGCTTATCGAGGAGATCCAGAAAATAGGCGACATCCAAAGGCTTTGATAAATAACCAAGCGCTCCCAAAGCGATTAATCCCTCGCGTTTTTTACTCATGACATCGGCTGTCAGAATGTAGACCGGTATGTCTCGGGTGACATCGTTTCGCTTTAGCCGCATGAGGACTTCTTCACCATTGATGTCGGGAAGATTGAGATCCAGAATAATCAGGTCGGGGTGTTGTGTCTCTGCCATGGTTACCCCTTCTTGCCCCATGGCTGCGGAGATGCAATCGATACTCGGGCGGAGTGCTATGATTTCCCGGAGCAGGAGCAGATTGTCCCTGTTGTCTTCCACGTAGAGCACTTTGAATTCCCGCTGTGTTTGGTTCGTTTCTGTGTCCTTTTCCTCGCTATGATACTCCAGTTGTTTCTTTGCCTGTTCCTTGATATTCTCGGTCAGATTCAATTCCACTGAAAAAACGGAACCCTCTCCCTCTGTGCTCCGAACATCCATGAAGCCGTTCATCTCTTCAACCAGTTTTTTACTAAGCGTCAGCCCAAGCCCTGTGCCTTCAATGGTCGCGTGAAGTTGTTCGGCATTCAGGCGATCAAATGGGATGAACAGCCGGTCCAGTTTGTCGGCTGGAATGCCGTATCCCGTGTCCCGTACCTCGATAAGCCCCTTTTTACGGTTGATCTCTCGAAGGCGGATGGTGAGGGATCCACCGTCCCGATTGTATTTGATTCCATTTGAAAACAGATTGATCAAAACCTGGCGCATGCGCTGTCGGTCGGTGATTCCATAAAGCGGGGCATCCTTGTTGAAATCGGTATATATGGAGATGTTTTTTTCCTTAGCAAATGGCTCCATCAACTCAACAATTTCCTGCAAAAGTGAACCAAGATGAACTGGTTCCGGGGACAAAGAAATTTTGCCTGACTCGATTCGTGAGATATCCAGGACATCATTGATCAGATTGAGCAAATGATGGCCGGCGGAATGAATGCGTTTGACATTTTCCTTTTCCCTTTTGGGGAGGTCGGACATTTCCAGAAGGGATGAAAACCCGATGATGCTGTTGAGAGGGGTGCGTAATTCATGGCTGATACGGGAGAGGAATTCACTCTTGGCTTGATTGGCTTTTTCAGCCTCTTTGCGGGCTCTTTTGAGTTCAAGTTCGGCTGCCTTCCGCTCGGAAATATTACGGATGATACATTGTATCACTACTTCACCATCCATTTCAATCGCAGTGGCCAAGACATCCGAGATAAAAAGGTCACCGCTTTTTTTCATGTGCATCCATTCAAATTGGCAGGATCCATTTTTTAAGGTTTCCTCAATTTTTTGATCTGCTGCCTGGACGGATGATTCTCCATTGGGTTGTTTTTCGGGTGAGAAGTTTCCAGGTCTGAAATGTTTGATTTCTTCAAAGGATTCATAACCGAACAACTTGAGAAATGCTGGATTGCAGTCGATGAGCCCGTTTGTATTGTCCAGCAAGATGGCCTCTGAAGAACCTTCGAAAAGGCTTCTGAAACGCTGTTCGCTTTCTCTGATGGATTTCTCTTGCCGCCTACGTTCCTTTTCAAGTCGATGCAGGTTTTCTATCATGAAGTTGAATGACTGGGTCAGACTTCCCAGTTCATTTTTTTCGTGGTAATGAATTCGGGTTGTGAGGTCACCTTTATTGACGAACGACATGCCATTCAGCATCTTTTTGACGGGAATAAAAATGTTTCGCCCGATGTTTTGCGTGATAAAAAAACTCAAACAGACAGTTCCGATCGTTATGGCAAACAATCGATCCTGAGTGGAATCCATTTTTTGAAGCATCTGGTTGTGTTCAAGCTCTACTTCTTCAACGGAGCCCGTACGTAAGTCATTCACTGTTGACGCGAAGGAGTAGATGGCGGGAAGAAACACTTCCTCATTCTCTTTCCTGAAAATGACAGGATCGTGGGAGTCTGCCGTAAGGATGTGCTCCAGCCATTCATCTTTGAATGTTAAAAAACCATCCTTCAGGGTTTTCAGTATGGCTAATTCTTTCTCTTCTCGACCAACTTCTTCTTCTCGCTCTTCTGGTCTCTCTGTCTCCCTGTCTTTATCTAGTTCTTTATCAATAATCTGTATGCATTTATCAATTTGGGTTTTAGCCAATGCCACTAAATCGGCAGGCGCAGGGGTATGCAGGGCTTTGTGGATGTGGGGACGTTCTTCCGTGAGAATCAAAATGCCGATATCGGTGAGGTAACCGTATAAAAGGTTGGTTTCGCGAAAGAGTGCGATGCTAAGATCTTGAGCTTGCTCGGTTGAATCCTCGATATAATTGTAAGATTTAATTGCAAAAATCCCGGTCGCAGCCGTCAAAAGGCACATGCTCAGAAAAGTGGCGAATAATTTACGGCGTATGGTCATGTTACGTTATCATTTGTTGAGTTCTTCCGTGAGAACCCCAACCCATTTAATCCAAGCGAGCGATTCACAGTAAAGGCTTTATGGATGCTTGGAGAAAATATTGCAAATTCATGACAAAGTTCGATTGATTGCCTATGAATTCCTTCTTCTGCGTAGAGTGTCGAGGATCAGGCAGATGGAGAATAGGCAGCATACCATGCCAAAATAGTGGCCTCCTTGGCGGTAAACCGTTCTAGGCATCGTCCAGCCCAACGGGATTCGAAATGTTTTAAATCCCTTGCCGTAGATTTCCGTCTCGTCGCTTATGGATTCAACCCCTTGCAGATGCCCTGCCGGATCAATCCAACAGGTCAAACCGTTGTTCCCACACCGGATCATCGGGAGACCGTTTTCAATGCAGCGAAAGGCTGCCAGTGAGCCGTGCTGCAACTGGGCTGCGCTGTTCTTGAACCAACCATCATTGGTGAGGTTGATTAATAGGTCTGCCTTTTTTTCGCCGGATGCCCGGGCCAGATAAGGCATGACATCTTCGAAGCAGATAAGTGGGTAAAGTCTGGTTTCCGGTTTATTTAACTCGAACCACCGGGGAGCCGATCCGGGAGTGAAAAGGCTTTGGATGGGTGTCAGCATTTTCAGGAAC
>JAQCFT010000351.1 GCA_027619545.1 Verrucomicrobiota bacterium
TGTAGCGATCAAACATCCCGGAATGAATCAGCCGTGACTTCCACCTGTATGGTGACGGGATTCCCTATCCAATTTACTTTCCACTCAACCACAGGACTGTAACAATGGATCAGGTGGTCAAATGAACTCTTGTTACATGATGAAGTCTGAATTATTCCGTGCGCTGGCACTGATTCAAATGCTCCTGGCGGCTCCGTTTGCAGCTGATGCTGTGGAGATTTTTGTGGCGAAAAATGGTGATGATCACAACTCAGGAACACGAACACTCCCGCTTAAAACAATTGTGGCGGCACGCAACAAGGTTCGTGATCTAAGATCAAATGGCACATTGCAAGGCGAAGGAGCGATCGTTTCCATTCGTGGTGGAATCTACGAATGGACGGAACCTCTGCATCTGGACAAAGAAGATTCAGGCACCACGGACTCACCTGTCATCTACCGCGCGGCTCCTGGCGAAAAGGTTCACCTGACAGGGGCACGCCGTGTTGCTGGTTTTGCACCCGTCAGTGATACAGGCATTCTGGAAAGGATTCGACCAGAAGCTCGTGGTCATGTTCATGTAGCCGATTTGCAGGCAAATGGGATCGAGGATTTTGGAACGGTTGCGACCAAAGGAAAAACAATCGAACTGTTCTTTCGCGACAAACCCATGCAGCTTTCCCGTTGGCCTGATACGGGGTTTGTCCAAATCAAAGAAGTGGTCGGAAACTCCACCTTCAAGTCCCATGGAATTCCTGGCACCAAAGAAGGTTGGTTCACCTATGAGGAAAATCGTCAGAGCCAATGGAACAAGGAGAATGATGCCAGGCTGCATGGTTATTGGTTTTGGGATTGGTCTGATTCGTTTGAGCAAATAGAGTCCATCGATCCGGCAACCAAAACGATCAAACTCCATTCCCCCTACCACCATTATGGCTATCGAAATGGGCAACGATATTATGCACTCAATCTGTTGGCCGAACTCGATCAACCGGGCGAATGGTACATAGATCGCCAAACAAACCTGCTCTACTTTTGGCCGCCGGATACCATGCAAGACGGAGACGTTCGTGTTTCAGTGCTTTCAAATCTTGTTCAACTGGAATCGTGCGAGGGTGTTGTTTTCCGCGATCTTATCTTTGAAGGGACCCGATCGACTGCCATCGAAATCAACGAATCCAGGGACTGTCGAGTTGAGCAATGCACCGTTCGCAACACGGGTAGCTGGGGTGTGGTCATTCGCGGCGGATCTCATTGCGAGGTTAAGGATAGCGAACTTTACGCATTGGGTGAGGGAGGGATTTCCCTTAGCGGCGGTGACCGTCCTACGCTGACTCCGGCCGGGCATGCGAGTATCAACAATCATATTCACCATTTTGGAAGAATCTATCGCACCTATCGTCCCGCCGTGGGCGTTTCAGGTGTAGGCAATCGGGTTGCTCACAATGAAATTCATGACGGACCTCACAACGCCATTCAACTGGGCGGGAACGATCATATCATCGAGTTGAATGAAATCTACAAGGTATGCTTTGAAACGGGAGATGTAGGCGCGTTTTACATGGGGCGTGACTGGACCCAGCGTGGCACGATCATCCGACATAATTACTTCCACGACATCCGTGGTCCCGGTCTGCATGGGGCGATGGCAGTCTACCTGGATGATGCCGCCAGTGGAATACAGATCATCGGCAATGTCTTTTATCGCGCAGGTCGGGCCGCGTTCATAGGTGGAGGTCGGGACAATCTTGTCCAAAATAATATCTTTGTTGATTGTGAACCTTCGGTCCATGTGGACGCCAGAGGCGTCGGCTGGATGCATGAGACCATTTCAGGCATCATGCCGGAGCGCCTGAGAGCAGTTCCCTATCGCCAGTCCCCATGGAAGGAACGTTATCCACAACTATTGACCCTGTTGGAAGATGAACCAGGGAGACCCAAGTATAACGTCATTCGACGTAATATTTCGTGGGGTGGAACATGGCTCAATGCAGAAAAAGCAGCCGAACCACTCATCACCTTTGAAAAAAATTTAGTCAATACGGACCCGCATTTTGAGGGCAATCCACGCTCCACCGATAGCACCATCCTGGATTTCCGCCTCCCCCCCAATTCGCCCGCATTTGACATTGGATTTGAAAAGCTTCCCCTGGAAAAGATCGGACGACAGAACAGATGACATTACAGACTACAAATAGGCTCGTTCTTCATAAACCTCAGTTCGACTATCATGTAGAAGCCTTCTCCAGACGATCCTCAATCCATACTTTGATGATGGACTGACGAGTGACGCCCAAGCGCTTCGCTTCTCGGTCAAGAGAGCCAACCATCCATTCGGGAAAATCCACATTGACTCGTTTGGTTTGCTGACCGGGGCGCTTCGCTTGGCTTAAATCAAGATCCTTTGTGAGATCATCCCCCCTCTCAAACTTCGCATTAACTAATGATTGAGCTGCGCCCTCAGAAAGATATTTTACCTTGAAATTTCGGAATCAATTCCGTAATTTCAAGGTGAAGTGATTAAGCGTTACCTGACATCTACACTGCTCAAGCGGCTCCAGCAGTCGCCCGCGGTTGCCCTGTTGGGATCGCGGCAAGTAGGAAAAACCACTCTGGCCAGAGGACTGAATCCCGGCAAGCCTTGCCACTACCTGGATCTGGAACGTCCTTTGGATCTTGCGAAACTCGCCGACCCGGAACTGTATCTTTCAGGCTTTGGAGACCATCTGGTGATCCTCGATGAGATCCAGCGCATCCCCAATCTCTTCCCCGTGTTGCGAAGCCTGATCGATGAGCGCCGGCGAGCGGGAGAAAAGGCGGGGCATTTTCTCCTGCTCGGTTCCGCCTCGCCGGAACTCCTCCGGCAAAGCTCCGAAACACTGGCCGGTCGGCTCAGTTATCTGGAGCTCTCCCCATTTCAGTTGTTGGAACTTCATGGATCCGACGGGCCAAACCAGACGCACTGGGAAAGAGGCGGTTATCCGGAAAGTTACCTTGCACCAGACGAGGAAAGCTCGATCCAGTGGAGAGAAGATTTCATCACCAGCCATATGGAACGTCACCTTCCGCAATTAGGCGTCACCGCGACACCTGTCACCCTCCGTCGCTTCTGCACCATGCTCGCCCATCAGCAAGGGGCAACCATCAATCTCAGCAAACTGGCGGGATCACTCGGGATCGATGGCAAGACGGCCCGTCGCTATCTCGATCTACTCGAAGGACTGTATCTCGTGCGTTCGGTCCCACCATGGACTCGCAACGCCGGGAAACGCCTTGTCAAATCACCGAAAGTGTATTGGCGGGATAGCGGAATCCTCCATACCCTCGCCGGACTATCCAATCTGGAACAATTACTCGGGCATCCACTCTGCGGCGCTTCATGGGAAGGCTATTGCATCGAACAAATTTTGAGTAATCTCCCGAAAGGAGTAACGGTCAGCCACTACCGAACCCATGCGGGCGCGGAGGTGGACCTTGTCCTGGAGAAGGCAGACCACGAAATCCTCGCCGAGGAAATCAAGCGCACCCTCTCCCCCAAACTAACACCCGCCCTGATGGAAAGCATGAACACGCTCAAAGCGGACCGAGGAGTGATCCTGATCCCCAGAGGAGAATCCTACCCCTTGTCCAAGACCGTGACGGCTGCAAGTTTGCAGACCTTTCTTGAAACCCTTTCCTGACCGAATATAACACCCGGAATCTATGCTTTGGGGTCAGCCCTCAAATTAATAATTTAGCTCTCTGTCTATGTTTTGTGGTCAGCCCTCAAATTAATAATTTAGCTCTCTGTGCTTTCCCTGTTATGTTTCAGATTGATGAAGCGGTTTTGCAATTCCTTCATATCCTTTTTTATTTTTCGCGATGTCCGTTCCATTTCGTTTGCCTTTGAAATTTGCGCCGAAACCGCTGCTCCAGTTTTCAAAACAAGGAAATCGGCAATTTCTCGCTGTGTCATCCCACAATATCGAAACAACATTTTGGCTGCAACCGGGCGATAGGGCGTTCCTCTTTTTTGCCTTTTAAGCTGATCCATTTCCAGCTCATAATACTCAAGAATCACAGATATTACCTTCTCTTGTGGCAAGGTCTGACTCTGGCGACGAAAAGCTACATCTTCAATTTTCCCATGATTTCGCTTGGCTCTATTCTTCAATCCTTCGATCATTATTCGAAAATCCAGATCCCCTATTCCCTTCGATGATTGGTCCAGAAATTCACGCAATTCAACATCATCATTGACCAGACCAAATTCCACGTATTCCCTAAATCCTCTTGGCCCTCCCTTCCCAAAAACTTTAATCAAATTGTAAAGCGGACTCCTATCCAAATAATCAACAGCCTTGCGCTTACCAATATACATCGGATAACTGCTCCAACAGTAGGATCGCAAGTATTGAACCTTGTCTTCGATCGCTCCATTTTTCCAGGATGAGGTAGAAACCGGATTGAGATGTATGTAGCGACTCAACTTCAACAAATATTCATCTCCGGCTACTAATTCAGATTTGTACCTCCCATCCAGCAAATGCCCATGTCTTCGATGTCGACGGTTATAATAAACCGTGTATCCGGTATTCAAAGATTGCATGAACTTGGAGAGATTTCCACGTGGTGTCTCTACCAACAAATGAAAATGATTGGACATCAAACAGAACAGATACAACCGCACTTCAAAATCCTGCACACTCCGTTGAAGCCCTCCCAAAAACCTTTCCCGATCTTTGTCGTCTCTGAACAATTGGTTTCGCTCACTTTTCCAACTCCCAAGCATTCGGCTACAAACATGATAGATTGCACCAGGAAAATGTATTCTTAGTGGTCGCGCCATTTGGTCACTCTAAACTGAAACCAGACGAGTGTAAATTTGTATTTTGAGGGCTGACCCCAAATGATTGCACGGATGCACTGCTCCAACATCTCTCCCCCCTGAAGTGGGAACATATCAGTCTTACCGAAGATTACAGGTGGCGGACTGATGCCGGAAGGCGATTGGGCCG